>MNXB01000033.1:370-53219 GCA_001871125.1 Elusimicrobia bacterium CG1_02_37_114 | reverse complement strand
CTTTTTCATTTTTTATAATAATACCGTAACTGAATTTGTACTGATTAAACAAGTTTCTTAATGTTTTTCTTAAAGCTATTTCAAAAACATCCCCAAATAGTTTTTTGTTTACATTTTTACCTTTAAGATATTCATCTATCCGAAAACATTCTTCTATGCTTTTAATTTCTTTATCCACTTGTTCTTGATTTAACATAATTTTTCTCCCAAGTTCTTCACGATTTAATTTCTTCTCCGTTTTTTACTGTGTGAACTTTATCGCCGAATAATTCCTTAAACTTCTCCGGGTATTCCGTATGGATTGGGATAATAATATCCGGGTCTGTTTTATCAACAACCTCTTTTAATGTTTTTATATACGCATGACCGGAGACATGCAGATTTGTTTTAGCAACGCCCTTTTCTTCAAAATACTCGATTATTTCATAAAATTTGGGATCTTCAAGGTATCCTTCCCACATTGAGTAAACCAAAATGCTGTCTTTGAAACTTTTAATTTTGGGCGCTATCCAGCGTAAATAACTTGAAGTGATTGGTATAATATATTTGTTTTTACTACTTAAAGTACTATCCCATGAGCCCGGTTTAAAACTGTCTAATATTTCTTTGTAATCCTTATCTTTGCTGAACATAATTCTAAGACGTTTGAACTCTTCTCTTAAAGGCAATATTTTTAAGTACGGAATCTTGCTTGAAGGGATCTTTGATTTCCATCCCATTCTGGTCTGCATCACATCAAGAATTAATGTGGCGTAAGGCCCGAGAAGGAGCTCCCTTTGCGTGTTTTTGGCTATGGCGATCAGAGACGTGATAAGGTCTATATTTTGGAACGAGCACAAGACAAAAATGTGACCAGAATAATTTGCTGATATTTTTTCTATCTTTGACATCAACTCTTTCTCGGTTTTTATCCTTGTATCGTCCCTTCCCATCATTGTACCTTCAGTTAAAAGAATGTCTGCTTTACCCACTCTTTCTTTAAAACGTTTGAATAGTGTGTCTCCTTTATGCCCGTGATTCCTGAAATCACCGGTATAAAGTATTGTTTTCCCATCTACTTTTATCTCGAAAGAAAACGCCTCTGCCGCGGAATGATCCATCGGGTATGGATATATCTGGAATTCATCGTTTATTCCTGCATTAAAAGAAACGTATCTTGTAAAGTAGTCTGTTTTATCTTCTTTGGGTATGGTTTTATACCGATTTGATGCAGAAATACGAATAAAATCTTCCAGAAGTCGGGAAACCCGTATTTTTGGCTTTACGGCTTTTTCAAGTAAAACGCCATAATGATCCTGGTGTGAATGAGATATAATTATATCAGTTAAAGGAAGTTCCTTCGTTGTTTCAGTATAAAGCCCCGGAATATTTAATATTCCTTTTAAGGTATTCTTATCCTGTTTTTCATTTCTTTTAGGAAGCGGCGCGCCGTAATCAAGCAATATTCTTGACTTGCTTGACTGCAGTTCAATGCAGTTCCCGCCGATTTCCCCTTTACCACTTTCTCCGGCCCCGCGATGTATGATTAGTATCATAATTTTATTTTAAACTCAAGTTCCTTATCTATTATTTTGCAAATTATTTCTTCATTTTTATCTGGTATGCTTCGACTAATTTTAGGGGGTTTAAAAGTCACAAATAGCAATTCAGTCTTAGTTATCTTTAATAATGATTCCTGTAATTTCTTGTATTCAGTCAATATTTCGGGAGGATTTAACCAATGATTCCAGTATTCATTGGGAGCCATAATTATAATATATCCATCATTAAATATATTTTTGTCACACTTAATATTTCTTTGTTTATCTAGGGATTTGATAAAATTGCTCCCGTTCTTTTTCAATGTGTAATAATATACTAAAGATTCTATTATCGCATAAAAGGGGCTGTCATTAATATTATCTTCTCTTTTTAACTCAATTATTACTATTTTTTTATCAGAAGAGAATCCTAGTAAATCTATTGCTCTTTCTGCTGCTCCCTTTTGAGATGCTAAAGGAGTTTGATAGTTGATAAGCTGAAAATTAATGCAAGTATCTATTGATATTTTTTTATTTTTAAAAGCATTCCAAATAGAGGTCTCTAATACTGTTTCGCTATTGGATCCATTGTTTTTACTTATTTTTCGATCGGTTTCAATGTCTTAAAAATAGGTTTTTTGAGATTGGTTTCTACGATGAGCACTTTTCTCAGTGTTTTCTCCTATTTCATTCAAATTATTCCATTCCAGAATCTGTTTAAGAGCTTTTACATGTAACTGGTTTTTTTTGAAATTCCAACCGCCCTTTACACTATTTACGCTGCTAGTACCTCTCAATGATTGCCAATTAATTCTTTTCTTTGGTATTTCAATTCCATTTTTACTAATAATGCTTTCCATTGTGCACCTCTATGATTTTATTTTACAACTTAATTCCTATCGATTTATTCGGCCCTACAATGTATGACGATGAGGTTCATGATTTTCTCGTATCAAATATATTGATCATATTAAAAATCAATTCGGATTTGTTCTCCAATTTCTTAAAGACTCAACAAACCTTTTGGTAATTATGTCTTCATAACTTGAAAGAGTATCAATAATATCGTCAAAAGATATTATTGTTTTACCAGGACTTATCTCTTCTTTGGGTTGTATGTAAACAATTTCAATTTCATAATCAATGCTTGAATTCTCGGGAGCATTTCTTTCCATTTTAATCCAGTTAATACCTACTAACTCCTGAATTAAATTAAAATATTTAGTTGATTTTGTTGCTTTACTAATTTTAATAAAACCTTCAATTAACTGTTTTATATTTATTTCCTTTGCTTTTTCTAAATACTTATCCTGTTTGGGTTTCCTTGAAGTTATATCAGTCTTTAATTCTATAAATAGAACCCTGTTGGCTTTTTTACAATAAACAAGATAATCTATTTTGAATGAACGATTCAATTCTTTATTATTTAATTCACCGATTCTAATGGGAAATTCAGGGATAATACAAGTCACTTCGTATTTTAAAACTTTTTTAATAATATCAGGCAAGTAAACTGCAAAAAATATATCAGATCTTCTTTCTAACTGATAACTAGGAAAAAGTCTCCATTTATCTAGCTTAGCAAATAAATCATTGATTAATTGATTTTCTTCTGCCATAAATTCATCCTTTTATAGTTTTCTGTTACATTATACATCTTATTTTTAGATATTTCCACTATTCGTTTTTTGTTGCATTTTTATATATTTTTCAATTTTATCGAAGTGTATTTTCCATTCCTTTTTTCTATTGTATATATGTACAAATCCTTTTTCTTCAAGTAATTTATATGAAACAGGTGCCATTACCGGCTTATAATCCTCTGTTTTAAGTAAAGGGTAGGATATTTTCTTCTTTTTAAGAATAAACCTTAATGCTTTAATTAAATCTGTTTTCAGTTTCTCTTTATCTTGTTTGGTTATTATCTTAACTCATCAAATCCCAAAATATTATTTATAGTTTTATCAAGAAGGTCATAAAAATCTTTGTTTTCCATAATACTATATTTAGATTGATTTGCTTTATGAATGTTTTTGTCTGCTTTGATTGCTTTTTTGTGTTCTTTTGGATAATTCGCCTTCAGGTAGGCTGACTGGTATGCAAGTAAAGCATAAGAGACGGCATGCGCTTTATTAAACCCATAGCCGCCAAATTGGACAAGTTGGTCAAATATTTTTTTGCTGATTTTTCCATTGATATTATTTTTAAGGGCACCGCTTAAGAAAAGCGCTTCCTGCTGAATTATTTCCTCATTTATCTTTTTGCCCATTACACTGCGAAAAATATCCGCCTGACCCGCGGTAAAACCGGCAAGTTCCATGGCAATTCTCATAACCTGTTCCTGATAAACTATTAAGCCATAAGTTTCTTTAAGTATCGGTTCAAGCAACGGGTGGTCATATTTAATCTTTGTTTTCTGACACTTGCATAATATAAATTCGTCAAGCATGCCGGACCCCATAGGCCCCGGCCTGTAAAGCGATATTATCGCTATTATTTCTTCAAACATATTGGGCTTTGCCCTTATAATAAAGTCTTTCATGCCACCGGCTCCAAGACTAAATATATCCGTGGTTTCTGCTTTCTTCAATAAATTAAAGGTCTTTCTATCATCAAGCGGTATTTTATCCAAATCGATACGCTTACCGGTTTTATCATTTATAAACTTTATAGTGTCTTGAATAATCGTGAGTATTTGTAGATTGAGCAAATCTATTTTAATTAATCCTAACTTAATCAATGTATCATCATTGTGCTGTGTAATCGTGATTTCTTTCCCCTTGACATCTTTTTTTGCTGTTTTGGTAAGCGGAGTAAAATTAGTAATCTCGTCATTTGCAATAACCAAGCCTGCTCCGTGTAATCCCTGGAAACCCTTTAATCCTTCAAGTTTCTGTGTTACATCCAGTAACCGTTTAACTCTTTCATCTTTCTTGTATAATTGATTTAACTCCGGAATAGTGTTTGTTGAATTGAATATTGAGCCCCCAAACGGAATGAGTTTTGCTATCCCGTCCGCTTCAGTTACAGGAAAACCAATCGCACGTGCAATGTCTTTTATAACAAGTTTCGCATGTAGTGAAGCAAAAACAATAATCTGCGCAACATTGTTTTTACCGTATTTCCGCCTGATATAATCTATTACTTCATCCCTGCGATAGCCGGCAAAATCTATATCTAAATCAGGTATCAAATGCCTCTCAGGATTGAAAAACCGCTCGAAGATTAGCCCGTATTTTAACGGACAAATATTTGTTATTTCCAGCGAATATAACACGAGGGAACTTGCTGCCGCCCCCCGGCCTGGACCTACCGGGATATTATTCACCTTGGCATTTTTAACAAAATCCCATACCATAAGGAAAAGCGAAGCAAGACCTGATTTATTAATCATTGCGAGTTCATGTTCAATCCGGTCAACTATTTCCTGAGTAATTGCGGGATAACGTTTCTTCAAACCTTCGTAACACAAATGCTTGAGATAACTCTCAGGGGTTTCCCCAGCGGGAACTTCAAAATCAGGCAACTTCAATTTGTTAAACTCTATCTCTACATTGCACCTGTCAGCAATTTTAACCGTGTTATTGACCGCTTCGGGCAGATAACTAAAAAGACTCACCATCTCTTCCGGAGATTTGTAATAAAATTCATCCGTAGGAAATTTTAATCGTTTGGGATTGTCAACAGTAACGCTTTCCCCGATACATAATAAAACGTCATGCGAAAAAGCGTCTTCTTTTGATAAATAATGACAATTGTTTGTCACAACCAGGGGGGTATTTGTTCGTTTACCCAAATCAATCATTAGTGGTATGAGCGTTTTTTGTTCTACAATGCCGTTATCCATAATTTCAAGATAGAAATTTTCATTACCAAAAATACTTTTATATTCTTCAACCAATTTGTCCGCTAATTCTCTATTGTTGCAAAGCAGCGCCTTTTCTATTTCACCGTTTAAACCACCGGATAAACATATTAATCCCTTACTATATTGCGCAAGAAATTCTTTGTCAACAAACCCATCCCTATCAAGATTACTTGATGTGACTATATGCATCAGGTTTCTATAGCCTTCATTGTTTTCAGCAAGCAGAGTTACTTGTGACATTCTCGGCAAATATATCTCACACCCTATAATCGGTTTTACCCCGATATCCCGACACGCACAATAAAACTCTATCACGCCGTACATATTGCCTTTGTCTGTAATAGCAACAGCAGGCATTCCAAAATCAACTGTCTGTTTAACAATGCCGGATGGCCTGCCGAACCTGTCAAGAATACGACTAGTGCTGCGGTTCAGTGAATATTCAGTGTGATTGTGTAAATGCACAAATTGTGGTTTTACCATTTAATCCCCCTAAACGACTGCAAAGCGTGTCGTCGTTTACCCCCGTGAATTGTTTTATCTCATGTGTTTGGGATAAAACAGCGTGGGGTTATTATTAATGTTTTCAGCCCTGACAAGTAATCCCAGCAGCAGAACTACAGATAAAGGTAAAAACACAAGAGAACATACAATCGCTATAATAGCCAATAATAGTTCAAACAGTGACTTTACTACCCCTAGTGGATTTATTGCCGATTTTGGAATATCGGGTTTCTTCTTTTCTACTGATTTTCTAAAGTATAATTTATCATTTTCTGTTACAAAATATCCTAATTGTTTCATATTGTATCCTATAAAGCTAAATTAAGTAAATTTTATCCCTTATCCAACCTGCCCCATGACATTCTTCGCAATAATGCTGCCAGTCCGAAACTTCTCCATTGCAATAAAAGCACCATCGCTCTTTTTTAAATATTTTCCATTTTTTTGTTTTATCTTTAATTAAAAGATATCTTACTGGTTCGCTCAAAAAGTAATCCCGTGATACTGTTAAACAGACGATATCGTCTCCCAGATATTCTGCTTTTACTATTACTGGCTTGAAGAATCTTTTTCTTAAATGAAAACACTTTTTCTTCCGAGCAATTACTTTTTCATCTAAATATAACGCATACTTACTTATTTGGGCCTTGATGCAATAATAATACTTTTTTCTTTCTTCTGCGTCTCTTTTTCCTAAAAAGCCCCAGAATTTCTTAAAGGTCTTAATTGCTTCTGATTTATATACATCTTTGTAGAAACCAACAACTTTCTTTGTCTTTTTAATACCTGTCATAAGCGCCTCCTACATATATATACGAAACATATGCCAATTTGTTTAACTGGCAGGGGTCGTTTTTAAACATATTTAATTTATTTTCGTATATTATGTACATGGACAGAAAAGAATTCGTTTTAGCAGTGCTAGCGGTTTTAAAAGGGGAAATTAAAGACAAATTTCATATTAGAGCCTTACTGTCATTCTTTGATTTCGAACCGGATTCTTACGGGGATATTCATCAGTTGCTGAAAAATCTTGAAGAAGAGGGACACGTAGAAACAGCAAGAAAATATTATTTACGTTTGACACCCAAGGGTCAAGAACGGGGAGAGAAATCGGTCGGATTATTTGAACCGGAAATAATAGCGTATATCAAGAGATTGTATGTGATACTTAAAACATTATCAGCCTGTCAATTGAAAAGAATTGATTTGCCGATTATAGGCTCCTTAAAAATTTATAATGACTCTAAATATTGAATTAATTGACCCATACCATCACCGTAATCATATTTGGGTTCGTCTTTCCCTCTTTCCCACTTTTCTAGAATTACAAAATAATCAGTAAACCTACTAAAAAGCATTTTTAGCTCTTCGGGGGCTTTTATATTATATTGCTTTTTATAATTTAAAATAGTACGATGTGAAAACAAACAGGTTTTATCACTGTATCGTTTTATTTCCATTATCTGGTTTTTCGCCCCATCAAAGGTCGGTTTATCTAAATATGCTTTAACTTCTATAGCCAATCTCACATCTTGTTTTTTTACTACACCATAATATTTACTAGGTGCTTGCATTATACAGCTGCCTTCATTACAAACAATTATGTCTATTTGAGGGCTTGCATCCTTTCCTGATAATATGAATCCTTTAATAACTTCAACATTGTCCTTATTAGTATGCTCTTTAATAAATTCCCTAATAAAATCTTCAAAAAAGTCTCCAAAAATACCTTTTCCTACTTTACTGTAATTATCTTTACCAGATTCGTAACCCATATCTTTCCACATTTTTAAATATTTACTTGCTAATTTTTTTGCTGTTTCGAATGTAGTGTTTTCCATATAGAAACATCCTTTTTAAATAATTGTTTTATCCACCGACCAGCTGAAAGGCGGCCCAGTGGTACGGTTCAAAACCTTTGCTTATGAAATCCAGCTGGGTGTTTCTCAGGGCTTCGGAGCGGCTTTCTTTTTGCTTGTATATCCTTCCGTAAAATTCTTTCATGAATTCTGCGGTGGATTCGTCGTCAATTTCCCATAAGGTTACTATGACGCTGTTCGCCCCGGCACGAAGGAAAGCCCTTGCGAAACAGGTGATTTCATCTCCCGGGACAACCTTTCCTAATGCCGACTCACATCCGCCTAAAACTACCATATTCGCGCATAATTTTTCCTTTAAAATATCTCTAACTTCAATATATGATTTAGACATGCACATATGTGATAAAATAGGGTTTTCCTTATCTATCCCGAGATGACAGGCAAAATGCAGTATGGAATAATCGGGTATAAGTTCAAGAACAACCTCTCTTGCAGCGCTTTTTCCAAATATTACTTCTGAATCGGGCAGAATGTCTTTTATATATTCCGCTTCTTTATCGGAATATATTAAATCTCCAGTCGGGTCTGCAACTATAAGACAGTTTGTTTTCTCGTTAAATGAACGGGCCTTTAATATTTTTAATAATCTTGGGCTGGGCAAGTTGATAATTTCATATTTCTCTATAATTTTATTACCGTTATTATCAACCAGCAACGCAAACGGTATATGGTGCAGGGCAAGGTGTGGTATAAATATGATTTTCTTCGTACCGTTTAATTTAGCTTCAACGGGGCCAAATATCAAATCCGATATTTTGACTATGTACCAGGTAAGTGATTCCTTATCAAAACATTTTATGAATTCGTTCAGGTTTGCGGGTGTTTCAATAATATCTTCTTTTTTATAAGGAACCATAATAAAATTAAATGAAGTTTTTGTTATCAAGAATATTACAAGTTCTTTTCCAATGCAATAGTACTCCACCACTGCAGATTTAGAATCAATAAGAACTTGAATTCCATTTACAGGCATTGAAGCGAGCGTTACCACATCACCTTCCATTATTTCATTAAAACACCGGGCTTTAGCCCGCTGGACAAGGTCATACGCTTCTTCTATCTTATCAAGTTTGATTCTATTTAATATAGCGTGGTTATAAATATCCATTTTTTCGGCAAAGAATGTCGTCCTGAATTCCATATCTTCCAATTCAGACCGCTTGTTTTCAACGATTTTTATGGCAATTGAATATTCGTTATATGCTTTTTGGGGCTCGTCTAATTTTTCATAATTTTTCCCTTTCAGGAAGTACGGCCTTGAGCGTTCTATTTTATTTGCTGTAAATACCTTAATCGCCCCATCAATTATACTTATCGCTTCATCGTATTTTTTAAACTTATACAGGCACTCGGACACATATTCATCTATAAACGCTACTCTTTTCTTGTCTCTCCCTTTAAAAAATGCACGGCATTCAGTCAATGTCTTCATAGCTTGTTCACATTTTCCAAGTTCGATAAGAGATATCCCCTCTCCGTAAATACAAGAATTATAATAATCTAAATCTCCGATTTTTTTAAAATATCTTTTTGCCAGTGCCGTATAAAATCTCGCTTTATGCCAGTTTGCCTTTTTTGCCCAGGATATAGACAGGTAATAAATTATCTTTGCGTATTCAAGTGTTTTGTTAAAACCTTTTGGGTGATCAGTCCCTATTTTGCTCATTATTTTTTTGAAATCCTTTACAAGCGAATTATATATTCTTATAGACTCGTCGTGGTTACCCAGCATTCCTTCCGCATGGCCTAATCTCCGTGTTGCCATAAATATCTTATACGGCATGTCCATCTCTTTATACAGTTTTATAGCTTCTTTGATATATTTAATTGCCGGCTCCCCTTTTCCTTCATGGCATAAGATATTTCCATAATTCCAGAATAATCCGGCAAGTTTGGGTTTTATGGAAGTTACTTCTTTCGGGGATTCTTTTAAGAGTTGCATATATAGGCGCGCGGCATTTCCGTAGTCTTTGTTCTTGAAGCAAAGGTCAGCTTTTACTAACAGGTTGGCTAAATCAGGCATGATTTGTGTTTGTTTTTACCTTGAGTATTTTTGCTATTTTTTCTTTGGTTCTTTTGTGGAAATCTGTGTCTAAATTAATGCCCTGTCTGGTTTTATTTTTAGGGGTCCCTGAATGAAATGATACCCCGGCAAGCGCAATTACCTTATCAGCGGACATCTCCAAAAAATCCGCTATTTTCTCTACTAAAGGCGTTTTTGATTTCAATTTTGGACTTAACCTGTCATTTATCAGCGAGGCAAACCTGTGTATATCCAGCCCTAACTTTTCGCATAGTTTATCAAAATCGATATTTTTTTCCTTCATCTTCTTTTGAACCATAGCTCCCAACGTATCCGGAATATCCCCGCAAGGGTTTCGCAGGGGCTTTGTGGCAATAGCCAGTAGGTCAACAGCCGCTTTCATATTTCGTATTTTGTCCGATTCATTTATTGCCCGGGTCTTTTTCGGCAACTCATCGCTTGAAAGCACTAAATCGATATAATCGGCAACAGTATTTACTTCCTCATCAGACATTTTCTCTTCGATTTTGGGTTCTTTCATTTTTCTTGTCAACCCTCCCCTGCCAAGTTCTGATAATCCGGTTTTTATTAACTCGTAGTACGCTTTTCTTGGGATTTTCAATTTTTTGATTATATCTTCAACAGGCATTTTGTGAAATACACGCAAGTGGATTGCTTCTTTGGCTTTTTCGTTACTAATTGATTCAAGTTGTTTTTCAGTAAGGTTCAGTTCGCCCCTGAGTTTATCCGCCATCGCTTCTAAGATACCCGGGCAGTCATCATTGGCACTTATAAACTCCTCGGCAAATTTCTGTACCGCCGAGCATGCCTGGCTCCTGATGCAACCTTCTGTGACACCTTGCGATTGCGCTATTTCATCATCGGGAATATTAAGGATAAACCTGCTTATCAAAATGTTTTTGAAAGTTTCATTCTTCAACCCCTGAATAGCGTTAAAAATCGTTTCACATGCATCTTGAATCACGAGTTTTTCGTCGTGTTCTGCTTCTTTTGCTGATTTTTTATCAATAATGCTTCTGCCTGCACTTTCATCTTCGTCATCAATTCCCGACTCATTTTCATAAATAGAAACTATTTGTTCTTTTTTCTTTTTTACCAATTCATCAATCAAGTAGTACTTGGTAATGTTGGATATCCAGGTTTTAAATGTAGCTCCTCTATTGCGGTCATATTGGTCAATATTTTTGAATATCTTTGTAACGATTTCACTAACAAGGTCTTCAATATCCGCTCCGCCTTTATCAGAACACTTATGAATTTGATATGCCACTATTCCGGCTATATAATTTACATGCCTGTTATACAGTATTTCAAAAAGCTCATTTTCGCCTTTTTGTATTTGTTCAACTATTTGTTCATCTGAATATTCTTGCTGACTATTTAGCATTTGTTTTTTACCTCTATCCCGGTTCTAATTCTACATATATTTTAGAGAAATTTCCAATTAATTCTTCTGGTTAACTCATTTTCACTCTTTTGCAAGTTCTTCAAATCTTGTATATTCTTCAATAAACGCAAGTTCCACATCGCCTGTTGGTCCGTTTCTGTGTTTGGCTACTATAATTGTCGCTTTGTTTTTCAAATCTTCCCTGTCGTGCTTATACTTACTTTCTTGCCAGATAAACATAACAATGTCCGCATCCTGTTCAAGCGCGCCCGATTCCCGCAAGTCGGATAATACCGGCCGTCCTTCACGTCCCCGTTCTTCAGTTTTTCTTGAAAGCTGGGATACTGCAATAATTGGTATCCCCAGTTCGCCCGCCAACGCTTTAAGCGACCGTGAAATCTCCGATACTTCCTGCTGTCTTGACTCGGCTCTATATGAGCCGCGTATT
Organism: Elusimicrobia bacterium CG1_02_37_114; assembly: GCA_001871125.1. GTDB lineage: Bacteria > Elusimicrobiota > Endomicrobiia > CG1-02-37-114 > CG1-02-37-114 > CG1-02-37-114. Next base: position 41,565 of record MNXB01000033.1, on the reverse strand, counting down.
TGCTGGATATAATCTATCGCTATTACGCTGAGTTTCATCCCGCTCGCTTTCATCTCGGACGCAAGACGCCGCGCCCTTGCGCGTATATCAAGCACTGAGAGATTGCGAGTGTCGTCTATCCATATAGGCGCTTCATAAATGCGTTCGACGATAGTAGTCACCTTTGACCATAATTTATTGGACATGGTCCCCTGGCGAAAATCGTGTGAGCTTATACGAGCTTCTGAACATAAAAGCCTGACCATTATACTTTCTCTGGACATCTCCATTGAGAAAATGCCGACAGGACATTTGTGTTTAATAGCGGCGTTACTCAGTAAATTCATGCAAAAAGAAGTTTTACCCATTGAAGGCCTGCCTGCGACGATTATAAGGTCGCCCGGTTGTAATCTGCCGATTTTCGCATCAATGCTTTTATATCCTGTCGGTACACCGGTAGGATTCTCCTTGTTGACAATTAACGAATGTAGATGGTCAATAGCGGGATGCACCAAATCCTTAACTTTTATAAACCCGGACTGACTTTTGACTCTTGCTACGGAGAATACTGATTCTTCCGCATGGTCAAGGTACGCATCTATATTTTCCGGCCCGTTATATCCTTCTTCGGCAATCCGCGTGGAAACCTGTATCAATTCACGCAAAACGGCTTTCTCGCGAACAATTTTCGCATAGTGTTCAATATTTGCCGATGTGGAAACGATATTAATTAATTCGGTTAAATATCCCGCACCGCCAATATCCTCAAGTATTTTCTCCTTTTTTAATTGCTCTGTCACGCTGACTAAATCTACCGGTATGTTATCGGCGTATAGTTTGCTGATTACCTGGAATAGTTTTCTATTTTTATTGTCATAAAAATGCTTATCCTCAAGTATTTCAAGGGCTTTTTCAATAGCAGATATTTCAATCAGCATTGAACCCAATACTGCAATTTCAGCCTCACTGGAATGAGGCGGTACTCTAACTATCTCACGCATATGTCCCCTTTATCCAAATAATCTGTAGCGTCCCGATCTATCGGAATGATTTATTGAACTCAAATTTACATCGCTTGATTCAGGCAACTTTGCTCTCATCCTTTTTTATCTCCTTATAAAAATCCTCAACAGTTAATTTTACACTTTCTGGTGGTTCTGAATTACTTGCATATTTATAAATAATAGGAGAAACAATCTTTTCAAAAATCGACCGTAACCCTCTTGCCCCTGTGCCTAGTTTTAGAGCCTCTTCAGCTACATGATAGAAAACTCCTTTATCCATAGTCATATTGATACCACTTGCCTTCATAAGGTGCCTGTACTGTCCCGCTATGGCATCTTTAGGTTCTGTAAGTATTCTTACAAGTGAGTCCTTATCCAGCGAGTCAAGTACAACTATCACCGGGAAACGGCCGATAAACTCTGGTATCATTCCAAATTCTATAAGGTCATCTGTAATTAGGTGTTTAAGTAATGGAAAATCTGCTTTTTCATTATTGCCTATTAGATTTTCCGTTGTAAATCCTATTGAACTCTGTTTTTTCAGTCTATTAGCGATAATATTTTCCAGTCCTTCAAAAACACCTCCGGCAATAAAAAGCAGGTCACGTATGTTTATATTTTTTGAAGAATACTCATCAAAGATAGATGCTCTCATACTTTCTAAACTTAAGGTATCGCCCTCAAGTAACTTGAGCAGTTCCTGCTGGACGCTTTCTCCGGATACGTCTCTCCCGGTATAATGCCCGCCACCCGGATCCCGCCTTGCAATCTTGTCAATCTCGTCTATGTAAATTATTCCTTTACTGGCAAGTTCAATATTATTACCGGCAGCTTTTATAATAAGTCTCAACATATCCGTAACATCTTTACCTACATAACCTGTTTCGGTGTATAATGTCGCATCAGTTACTACAAATGGCATATTCAATATATTTGAGATTGTCCTGCAAAGATGTGTTTTGCCACAACCTGTAGGACCTATTAAAAGAATATTAGTTTTTCCAATATTCTTACCGTCTTTTCTAAGGGCAATTCGCTTGAAATGATTAAATATAGCGGTTGAAATTATGCATTTTGCATCCTCCTGCCCTACAATATATTCATCAAGTTTGGTTTTGAGTAATCTTGGAGAGTTTATGGATTTAATTTTGCCGGTTTTTATTGCTTTATTCTTTTTTTGTTTAAGCTTACTTATTCCTAATAAATATGACGAAATCTTACTTTCCAAATAATAATCTGATCTGTTTTTGTAAATTATATGTTTTTCAAATAACTTGGAATATTCTGACAAATATTTTGCATTTTGAATTGATTTTTCTTTGTCTCCCATTGAAATAATCTTGATTATATCTCCTTTTGACGCATAGTGACGTTTATCGTATAAATCAGCGTATAAAAGAATTGTAATTATAAATGTTTCCGTTGTATCAAGATGATTTTTTCTGACATATTTTACAAACCTGAGTTCCGTATTTTTATTTGAAAGAGTATTGTTTATACGACTCATCAAATCCTGAATTTCAAGATATAGTTTCTTTGATTCCGAATCGGCACGACTATCTCTATTAATAATTTCAATTAGATTAAAGTAATCAGCAAGCAATTCACTGTCATTATTGTGAACCTTAATATCTTGTGGCATTTGATACCTCCTAAGTCCGGTTATCTCTTCATTCTATCCTAAAAAATATAAGCAGATTCACCGGTATTGATTACTTCAATTGCTGTGTCTTTCAACATATTTACCATACCTTTTAAATTGGACGGGAGATTTTTCGGAAGTTTTTTTAAATCCTTTAATAAACCCGATGCCTTCATTATTCCCTTTTCAAGGTCTTCCTCCATACCCATATATACGAAAATATATCACATTTGTTTAAACTCCCTTTTATTAGGGCGGACAAATGTCTCTTTAAACAAATCAGCAAACTATTCGTATATATATGTAAATCTAAATAGCTGGGTGTAAAATTTACGAGTAAAAGGAGAGCAAAATGGACAAAAGAGTAAAAGCAGCAGAAAAGAAAGCGTTTGAAGTAAAACAAAAGATTTATTCGTGGATGTTAAAAGACAGGGAAATGGATGGGTTGTTTAATATCCTTTGCGATTATTTCTCTGAAACCAATTATTATTACCTGGATAGCGATTTATTACATATACTGTTAAGTATTATAAATGACAACCATTCTTCCGATATTCTGGACAAGTCAGAAAAGATATTAACGGCTTTTCTAAAAGATAAGGACCTGGGACAGGATTTAAGTGCTGACCCGTGTTCGTATATTGTCTTTTTCCTTTTAATGATAAAAATTATAAAGAATAGCGTCACGGTCCAGGATTCAGGGATTGCCAAATATAAAAGGGATATAAAGGACTTTATAATTGATACAAGCGCTCTTACCTCAATCCTTATAGAACAGAAAAGAACTGATGAATCGCGGTTGTTATTAAAAATACTTGAACCATATCTTAAAGATTGCAAAACAAGGATTAACGCTCCTTTTCTATCTGATATCGCTCAAAATTACCTTGATATAGGTGAATATCAAAAATGCAAGAACCTTTATAAAACTGTATTAAAATTCGACCCCAATGAAAGCACGGTATGGAAAAACCTTGGTTTGTGCTATGAAAAACTTGGGGATAAAACAGGCGCAAAATCTTGCTGGAAAAAAATACTCTCATTAAAACCCACTGACGCGTTGAAAACAATTTGCGATGAAGGAAGAACTACTGTACAAAAGTGCAACTTAAGAAAAACCCAGAAATTCGCAAAGGAAAAACTAAGTCAAAATAGCCAAGTTAATTAAATAGTGAAAATAAAATCTATTTTTAGTAGAATATACAAATAACTATGGAATTAATAGAGGACAGAAAATGCAAAAACTGATAACTAAGAACACATTTCTAACCGCTACAAATTGTCTCAGATTAGGCTGGCTTGCGCAGCATGGGCAACTGCCTGCGGATGACTCGCTTGACGCTGAATTCCGGTACATGGAAGGCACTGAAATAACTGAATGCGCCCGGAAGTTATTTCCTTCAGGTTTGCTAATAACGGGACTCATGCAAAAAGCAATAATTGAAACAAGTTCGGCGATTAAAAAAACCTCTATACTCTTTGAACCCGCATTTTCAGCCGAAGGGTTTGGATCCCGGGCTGATATCCTGTGTAAAGACGAAAATGGATGGAACCTTATCGAAGTAAAGTCAGGTAAAGACGCTAAAGAAAAGTATGTTGAAGATGCGGCATATACGGCTATGGTACTAATTCGCGCAGGCCTAAAAATTAAAACCATTTCGCTAATGCTTGTTTCGGATGACTACAGAAAAGGCATGCCCGATAAGAAGTTGTTTCATAAAGAAGATGTTACAGAAGAAGTTAAAGAACAGGTTACGAAGTTTAATTCAATGGCTGACTCATTAGCAACCACTCTTAACACCTCAAAACCGTCTGACCCGAAACTTACAATGAATTGCAAGGGCTGCTCTGTCTTTGACGAATGTACAGGTAAAGGCGTTAAAAATCATATATTAATATTACCGCGCATCTCAGCCAAACTTCTGGCAAAATTAGACGCAGAATGCCTGTACAAAATTGAAGACATTCCGCCTGATTTTGATTTATCTGACCCGCAAAAGCGGGTATGGCAGGCAATATGTACAAAAAAACCGGTCATTTCGCCTGATTTCAAAGAAGAACTAAAAGATATTGTCTTGCCCGCGTGGTATCTGGATTTTGAAACCTGCACAACCGCAGTACCTCTTTATGATAATATTGCCCCTTATGAAAGAATGGTTACCCAGTATTCCATTCATAAATGTTCCGCACCGGGCGTTGAAGAAGAGCATTTTGAATATCTGGCTGACCCCGCCCGCGACTGCCGCAGGGATATAGCCGAAAAATTGATAAAAATACTGAAAGGCAAAGGCAGTATCATCGTGTATTCAACATATGAACAAGGAATTATTAATGGGCTTGCTAAAACTTTCCCTGACCTTGCGGAGTCCTTGAGCAAGCTTGTTGACAGGCTGGTGGACTTTTGCGATTTTTTAAGAAATAATTATAGCCATAAGGATTTTAAAGGCAGTTATTCCATAAAAAATGTATTGCCCGTAATTGTTCCGGGTCTAGACTACAGCGATTTGGAAATTCAGGGAGGCGGCAGCGCCATGGTTTTATTTGCCTACATGGCGAAGGGAAAGATTACGGATACCGCTGAAATCGCAAAGATACGCAAAAACCTGCTCGCCTATTGCAAACGCGACACCTGGGCCATGGTAAAATTACACGAAACGCTTGAAAAACTTGGATGTTGAATTAAGATCACAAGTATTTACTATAACCCGTAAACTTCAATCGGAATTTAGTCATAGTAAAAAATGTCGTTTTCCCGCATTATTTAAGTGTAACATTAATTTAGGTTTCATAAATATACACAATATTTTAGATGTCTATAGCCTCGGATATGGTTTCTTAACTAGTAAGGCAAATACAAAGTGTCTCTATTCTTCATCATTTTATAAATTGTTTGCTGAATTTATACTGTTGTATAATATTATCTATTATTAATTCAACTTGAGAACTTAATTCACTGTCTTTGGTATAATCTGCGGGGGCGATTGTATTTACTTGATTCTTCCTTAAAATTAAAAAACGGAGAGGAAGGGATTCGAACCCTTGATCCGCTTTCGCGGATATACGCTCTCCAGGCGTACGCCTTAAACCAACTCGGCCACCTCTCCGATTTGCCCTGCAAATCGCCCCCGAGTATTGTTTTGTCCGCCTTGGGTGGATAAAACATCGTGGGGCTAGCGTTATCAATAATAACATAATTTCATTGTCCTTGTCAAAATACTCCGATGTAAATTGATTGTATTTTTGTTTGAAAATATTATATAATATTGGTAGGTAAGTGCTAATATGAAGAAATTGAAATATTATATAGAAACAAGCGTGTTCAACTTTGTTTTTGCTGATGACGAACCTTCCAGGAGAGATTTAACAAAATATTTGTTTCAGAAAGTTCAAGGAGATAATGTTGAAATATATATTTCTGAAGTTGTAATTACTGAAATAAATGATGCTCCAGAAGATATTAAAAACAAATTATTGAGCTTAATAAAAAAATACAAACCATATGTTATACCTATAGATGAAGAAACAAAATTATTAGCTAACAAATATATTTCAGAAGGAATTATTCCTGAAAAATTTATTGCAGATGCATTACACATAGCAGTGACTTCTGTAAATGATTTAGATGTTATAATCAGTTGGAATTTTAAGCATATTGTTAAACTAAAAACTAAGATAGAAGCAAATGGTGTAAATAAATTGCTTGGTTACAAGGAAATAGAAATTTGTACACCTGAGGAGGTGGTTGAATCATGAATGAATCCAAAAGCATGAAGGAAATACATAAAATAAGAGAAAATTTATATGAAAAATGGAAAAATAAAAGCGATAAAGAAGTAGTGAACGATATCAGCAAATCAGCAAAAGAAATAGTAAAAAAACTCAATTTGAATCTGGTTAGTACTGAAAAGAAAGTTTTAGTTAAATAGTTTAATACACAATGTCCATACAGAAACTACAATGCTATATGCACATCTTTCAAAAGCCCCCGCAAACAAACCGTAGATAAACTAGGTTTTTAATATTCATAGCAAGGTTGACTGCACCGTCTACCTTTGCATCGCTTGAAATTGCCTTCCAAAAGAGTATAATCAGAGTAAAGAGTATTGCTCATTCTTTTGCGTTCCCAACTGGAAACGTAAAAGAATAGTACTGATGTATTTTATCGGGATAAGTAACCCGTGGTTTGGTTATCCTGAGCGTAGTCGAAGGAACAAAGTAAGTAAAACAAATGGAAGTTTCGAGACTGATAAGGAATATATTATTTCTAATCTGTATATCTATACTTTTTTGTGGGTGTAGCTTACATTATATTAGATATAAATCAGAATACTCCATTTCACCCCAAATCAATGTCAAACCGAGAATTGAGGTAATCATAAGTGCCGATATTGAAAAAGAAACTGGTGTCTATATTATCAAGAAAAAGTTATCTGAAGATATTATAAAGGACTTGAATGCCAATGTATTTTTAACTCCAAAAGGTAAGATTGGTTATAGTCGGAAAGATACTTCCAATATATACGCTCTCCAGGCGTACGCCTTAAACCAACTCGCCTGCCCCAACGTCTAGTTTTGATTTGTCTTTAGAATCAAAACTGTAGGGGGCAACCTCTCCGATTGCACGTGTTATTTGATAATATCACCAGCCCAAAGTTTATGAAGAATCTGAGTTTTTGGAGCCTTGCATACATGATTTATTTACCTGTATTTATAAAGTCATACTTTATTATAGCATGTATTAATAAAGTTGTCGAGGTCTGTTAACAAAATCCTACTCTGTTAAAAATCATACAATATTTATCAGAAATTGTCAAAAAATTGACTTCGGATTATTAAATATGTAAAATCACAGAAGTAATGTCAAAAACATTTTTTCTTGATTTAGAACCTCCCCTGCTTGAAGAATATATAGTTAAAAACGGGTTCAGCCGTTACAGGGCCAGCCAGATAACAAAATGGGTATATAAAAAGCGTGTCCGCAGTTTTACTGATTGCAGTGACTTACCCCTTGATTTACAGAAAAATTTAGAAGAGCGTTTCCTCCTGCGTTCATTCCGGAAAAAAGATAAAAAAGCATCAAAATTAGATTCGTCGGTCAAATATGCTTTTGAATCCTACGACGGATTTGTTGTAAATACTGTCTTCTTACCCCAAAAAGACAGGAATTCCGTCTGCTTATCCGCACAAATCGGCTGTCCCATAGGATGTTCTTTCTGTGCTTCAGGCAGGGTGAAGTTCAGGCGGAATCTGACACGAGGGGAAATCCTGGAACAGGTTATCCGGATTGAAGAAGATAGAGGCATCAAACTGGACAGCATACTTTTTATGGGTATGGGGGAACCCCTGCTGAATTACCAAAACGTCGTCAGTTCAATAAAATCGTTCGCTGACGAGAACCAGTTTGGATATAGCCGCAGGCATATTATAATATCAACAGTCGGTATTGTCCCCCAGATACGGAAACTTGCAGAAGAAAAAATCGGTGTCCGGCTGGCTTTATCCCTGCATTCGCCGGATGATAATATAAGGGAAAAAATTGTTCCTGAGGAAGTGCCGTATTCCGTTAAAGAAATATTAAAAGCAGGAATAAATTACAGCCGTGATACAAAATCCCGACTGACAATAGAATACGTATTAATCCCCGGTATAAACGATAATTTAGCGTCAGCCCGGAAACTGTTGAAATTAATACAGAGAGGAACCGTCTATAAAGACCAGATACAGGTCAATCTTATACCTTATAATCCCACGGGACTCAAAGACACTAAAACCCCGGCTAAAGAAAATGTACAGGAATTTAAAGATTACCTGTTAAGGCATAAATTACTGACTATTGTCCGCGAACCCAGAGGGACGGACATAGGCGCTGCCTGCGGTCAGTTAACCCTGGAGTAAAATGTCTTTTCTATTTTATTTAAATCATACCCGTGTTTTTCTATTCTTTTCAGTAATTCATTGTATAATTTTTCATTCATCTCCGGTGTTCTGCCGAGTATCCACAGGTATTTGCGTTTAGGTTCTCCTACAACCGCATATTCATAATTACTTCCCAGTTCAATAATCCAGTAGTTACCGCTGAACGGCCAGAAGAACTGCACCTTAAGTTTTGCATTTGTTTTTTTATCAGCCACCCATGCTTTACCTAATGCTGTTTTTTCCTTGCCGTCCGGCGAACCTTTTCTTCCTGCATTCAGGACTTTAATTTTACCGTCATCCCTGAGCGAATAAGCAGCAGTAACTGCAGTAAGATTCTTTTCAAACCAGTTAGGATACTTGGCTATTTCATACCATTTTCCAAGGTACCTGTTTAAATCAACGGAATCTACTGTCTTCATTTCAGCCATCTCTGCATATGAAAAATTCAATGCCAAACTTAATAAAAAAACCGCAAACATTGTCTTCATTTTAACTCCACCCCCGGAATTTTTATAATTGTCTTTTTATACAAACCTAACAACTACTCTCTTATGGAATGCTTCGGCTATACTTTCGAGTGTGACTAAAGAAGGGTTATAATTGCCTTTCTCAATTCTTGATACTGCCTGTTGTGATGTGTGGAGTTTATCTGCAAACTGTTTCTGTGTCATATGATGCTTTTCTCTTAATTTAGCTATATTTATAGCTGTTCTTATCAGTATCTCTTGCTTATTGAATTCTTTTTTAAATCCAGGGTTTTTTAGCTCTTTATCTAATATAGACTTTAAAGTAATATATTTTTTCATGCCTTTGCTCTTACCTTAATTTGAAGAGTATAAATAAAATCCTTTACAGGAGCATCTCCTCGATTAGTTGTATAAAATAATACTTTATGCACTTAATCCTCTGATATATTATACATCATATATGTTGTATTGTTAAGGGTTAAAAAATAAAGTCTGTCGCAAAGTTCACCCGACTACTATAAATATGTAAAGAGTGTCGCCCTTACCTACGTTTTTCACAATTCAAATCTCCTATGTCATTGCGAAGGAATGAAATGACTGTGGCAATCTCAAAAAGAATCAGAACCGTCCCCATACTTTTCCCATACTTTTTATTTCTTAGCAATGGGTCTATTGCATTTTGGGCATGTTAATGATGAGGGTCTAAAGCCGGGTTTTAGCGGGATTTCTGTTTTGCAGGCGCTGCAAATACCGGCAATACCCATTGTTTTTGATTTATTGCCTTGTCCATTAAAGTTTCCGCTGAAACTTCTGTCAAAACTTTTTACTTGTCTGGTCGGATTTTGGGCGTTTCTTTGCGGCATAATTTTCAGTTTCCTTATTTCTAAATATATTACAAAAATTATTAAATAATGTCAAAAAGAATCAGAACCGTCCCCATACTTTTAAGATATTTTAAGATGTTCTGGGGTGCCTTTTATGTTTAATTCAGCCGGTTTTCTGGTATCAAAGTCAAACCATTTTAAGCCAGGAAGTAGCTTTTGATATTCCTTGATTGTTTTGGGGTCAGTAACTATCCTTATATCAAACTTCGGTTTACTAAAACCTTCAAGTTTTCCCGTAACCTGCGTTTCTCCTGATTTCATTTTTACGTTGAACTTAACTATTTCTATGCTCTCCCTGGCAATGTTGATCTTGCTGTTGAATGCGATATAACCGGAGAATTCCTTCCTGCCCTTATGCCAATCTAAATTCCCCGAGATTCTCCCGGGGAAGGGACCGTTTAAATTAAAATTATTGAAAATTAAATCTATATCTTTAACAGAGATTGAGACGCTGTCCTTTTTACCTGCATCGCTGAAGGACAGTTCGCCGTCTTTTAGTTCAATTCTGTTGAGTATGAAACTTGTATCTGGTATAAAACCTGTCTTCTGCATTCCTGACAGTTCTTTCAGGGAGAAATTGAAGTTCTTGCCGGCCTCCTTTATTAATTTTATTTTAGGCTTTGAGATTTCTATTTTATCTATTTTCAGCATACCTTTTAACAGCGGTTTAAGTTTCAGTTTTAATGAAATATATTCCGACTCTACAAAGATACCTGAATTAAAATCAGGTTTATCAGAAATTTTTATACCTGATATTTTTATTTCACCGGGAAAATTCAGCGAAATGGACTTTATGCTAATCTCGCGGTTAAATAAATGCCTGAACTGTCCTTCTACAATGGATTTTATTTTTTCAGGAGGGAAGGTAGTCCTTAAGACAACCACAAGGATAACCAGGAGGGTAACTACTATGGCTGCTATTATTCCTAATATGGTTAACAGTTTCTTTAGCAATCTTGTTTATGTGTTACTCCCCGCTTTTTTGAATGATTATCTCAACACGTCTGTTTTTCGCTCTGCCTGCCTTTGTCTTGTTTGACGCTATTGGCCTATCCGGACCATAACCTTTGGGTTTTAATTTTGCAGGGTTAGCCCCGTTTTTCACCAGGTAACTGTAAACAGACCAGGCACGTTTGCTTGATATAAAAACATTCCTGTCCCTTGAACCGGAACTATCGGTGTATCCTTCAATCAGGACATTATTTTCCGGGTATGCCTTTAATATATCCACCACTTCATCTAATGATTCTTTTGATTCAGGTCCTAATTCAGATTTACCTGTTTTAAATAGGACTTCTGAAGATAAAGATACCACCAGCCCGCGTGCTTCTTCTTTTACTTCTACCTTTCTCTCAATGATTTTTTCCACTACTTTCGGCGGGATATATACATTTATAAATGTCTGTGTGGAAGCCCTGTTGCCGGCTATATCCCAGCAGGTCAGTTCAGCAGAGTATAAACCGTTGGGGACTGTTGTGCTGTATATATCGTCAACGCCGTCCCAGGTGTGATCCCCGGTAACTACCGATATAGTTATTGTTTCGGTGGATTTTATTTTATATATGACTTTTTTGCCTTCATTCATCAGGTATATCTGCCAGCGGTCAATATTGTACCTGTCAGTCAGGGCATAGTAAAGGGTAACGTTGTCATCAGTCCCGTCACCGTCGGGTGAGAAAGTATCCGCAGAAAGGGTTATGCTTACCCTGGGCGGTGTATTGTCAACCACTATTGATTCTTTTGACGACTTTGCCAGTTTACCTTCGCCTGATGCAATAAACTGGGCGGTATAGGTCCCTTCATAGACAAAGTAACCGTCCGTATCCTTGCCGTCCCAGGAAATTATCTTCGGTAACTTTTCGTCTTTTTTAGTGTTGGCGTATTTTTGTATGATTGCACCTGTTGAATCGTAAATGCCCAGTTCCCAGGAATTAAGTTTTCGTTTAATTTCGGTTACTTCCGGGAAGATGAACGTGTTGTCTTTTATACCGTCGCCGTTTGGCGAGAAAATTGTCGGGTCTACTTTAAGCGTTGCCGATACTTCTTTCGGTTTAACTACCCAGCCGGTAAACCTGTATGAAAGCGTTACCCTGTGCGTGTTGCCCATGGTATCAAACGGCTGGAATGCATAATCAATCCCGATACGTTTTATCCTCACTCCAAGACCGCCCCGCCAGGCGGATAAACCACCGAGCCCGCTACGAATTTTTTCGTCCAGAACATACCTGTAGCCCACCTTCAGCGAAAATACTTTTGCGCCCCAGTGTTCTATACCGAAAGCATAATAACCGGGACCGTAATCATATTTACCGCCTTCCATCAATATGTTGATATCAGAATCCTGTTCTGCCAGAACGAATTTCAGGGCTATACCTGCACGGTATAAACTCGGCATTTTTTCCATTATTGTTGACTCTGTATAATTAAAATTGTTTCCGACATTCTGTGCGGATATACCAAAAGAAAAAATTTCGTCTTTAGTACGGTATAATAATCCTCCATTGTAATAAGGTTGACCTGCTTTATAGTCATTCGTAATCTGGTCCTGGACATAACCGAAATTAACTCCCCATCCTAAAGTGGGGGAAACCTTCCTGCCAAATCCCATATCAAGACTGCCGGTGTACGGCGAGAATTCTTCTTTTACAGTTCCTTCTTCAATCCTGGTCATGGCAGGACCGGATAAATAGTGAATATCAACTGCAAAAGTTCCATTTGTTAATGGATGCAGGTATCCAAGAGAATTATAGGAAGTCTCTGCTAAATAAGTCATATTAGAATTCTGTATTTCAGGTTCCGATATAAACCCCAGTCCACCGGGATTATAACGTAGGGCATTTATGTCGTCCGCTAACCCGCAGAATGCTTCAGCAAGAGCATTTGCCCGGGCTGAAGGAGAAATTTTAAGAAATTCAAGACCGGTATGTTCCCCGGCAATGGAAGGCGCAGAAGATAAAAGAGCAATAAACCAGAATAATATATAAAGAATGAATATTTTTTTCATTTAGTTAAAGCCACTCGCCGTGTTACACCCGTAGATTCACCTTCAACCCAGAGATGCACGAGATAAATCCCTGAAGACATTATCTCACCGGATTCATCACAGCCGTCCCACTCTGCAGTGTATTCAGCATCTTGCATAGCCGGATGGTTCGCCAGCACCCTGACATATTCACCCGAGAAAGTGTAAATAGTCACTTTCACATTAACAGCCATACCACCCGCACCCTTTACCATATAACGGAATTTTGTTTTCTGACCTTTAAGAGGATTAAAAGGATTGTTGTAATCTACCTGCAGGTCAAAGTTTGCTTTTGGAAGTTCTATTTCTGAATATACTATAGTAAACTCGCCTGTCGCTGTCCCTATTAAAGGATCGCCAGATACAGTCCCGCACACTTCTACTCTCCAGTAATATGTATTGCCGACTATCAGGTAACTCTTTTCCCCTCCATACTTTATAAAATACCTGTATCCATCCTCTAACTCACGTTCGTTCCCGCTTTTCGCAGGGTCTTGATTATCATACCACCATATAATTGCACCGTTTGAAAGTCCTGTGTGCGTTGCTACTGTTACCGTAAAACTGCTTATATCAGTGTCACACTCCCAGGAAAAAAGCGGAACTCTGTCATTGATTATTACCTCCCGGTTGTTATATATACCGTCAACAACCCAGGTGCTTATTGTCATTGTCAGGCCAGACAGGCTATTTACCATGCATCCACAAATCCCAAAAATCAGCAATATTGACTTTATCCATTTCATAGTTCAAAAACTCCAATAATATTTATCCGCAGGATTATCTTATTTATCTATATTATTTTACAAAAACAAAACATAGTTTGTCAAAAGATAATCTACAGGACAAGACAGGCGGCACCTATAAGTCCGGCATTATCACCTAATTGTGCCGGGACAACCTTTAATCTCTGTGCCGGGATTGGATTTATGTGTTTTCGCAATGTTTTATCCAAACTCTCAGAAAAAAGGTTGAAATTCTTACTTATTGAACCACCGATTATTATTATTTCCGGGTCAACCACATTCACTGCATAAGAAAGGGCAACACCTAAATGCTCACCGAATTCTATCCATACTTTTACTGCTGCCAAATCACCCTTAAGAGCATTATCAGCAATTTCTTTTGGCTCTATTTCTTTGCCGGTCTTGTCCTTATAACTCTTTGTTATTCCTCGACCTGATACATAATCTTCAATTATCCCGTCTCTATAAGGGAAACACCATATTTCTGCTGCTGTGCCGGTAGAACCATTAAATATTTTTTTATTAATTACAAAACCACTGCCAAACCCGGTACCCAGGGTTACGCCGTACACAATATTTGCATCCCTGCCTCCGCCAAACCAGCTTTCTCCCAGGACAAATAAGTTGCCATCATTATTGATATAGACAGGAGTATTTAACCTTTTTGAAATTGCTTCTTTTAGAGCAAAATTGTGTAAGGAAGGTAAATTACGCGGCGTGAGTATTATGCCGTTGTCAATATCTAATGGTCCGGGTGAACCAATCCCGATACCGTCAAGATTATCCAGCGAACATCCGGCTGTTTTCAGGGTTTTTTCAATAGCAAAACATATATTGCTGACAATTCCTTCAGCAGGTTTTTCGGGTTCTGTTGGTATTTTTGTGATATCGCCTGTGATTTCCCCTGATCTGGATACAATGCCGGCACTGATTTTGGTCCCGCCCAAATCCACGCCGAGTGCATATGAAGGTTTCATAATTAACGCGAGGCAGCAATTATTAATGCCATTAAAGATACAAAGAACGCGGTCATCCCCACATAAGGCGAGGCGATTATTTGCTTAAACCTGTTTTCGCCGTCGGACTCAGTTTCTTCGGTATTCTCCCTGATTACCGCTGCGAGTGCTGTTTTCTCCTGCAGTCTTGCAATTTCTTTTCTAAGGAATTCTATTTCCGTTTTTATATCCGCAGTATCTCTCTCTGAGCCGCCTCCGTAATGACTGTCCATAATTTTTTTCTGCGATGACCTAAGGCTGTCAACATCAAGTTTAATAATATCCAGTTCACTTTTGATTTCATTAAGGCTCCTGTTTAAATCTGCCAGTGCATTATTCATTTCTTTTGTGCGCAGTTCGGTTTCAGAATATTTTTCAATCTCTTTTTCTAATTTATTTATCCTAACTGACAGTTCGTCAATGCCCGCAGTACCCGTGGTAGCCGCAGTTCCGTTTTTCTTCACTTCCTCGCTTCCGGCCATTATAACGACACAAAGTAAAATCAGAAATAACGCAGAGAACCGACGACTTTTTTTTCTTTTAGTTAACATTTTTTTTCAGCAATTTCAATACTGACCGGAAATCTTCCGGCAAATCTGCCTTAAAGGTCACTGACTTATTTTTCACCGGATGGCAGAATGTAATTTTATAAGAATGGAGCATCTGTCTTTCACAAATCTCCGGTATTGGTTTCTGTGTGTTTGTGCCATAAACATTATCACCTAAAACAGGATGTCCGATATATGCTAAATGCACCCTGATTTGATGCGTCCTGCCTGTTTGCGGTTTCACTTCCAGCAAAGCGTAATCTCCTAAATTCTGGAGAACTTCAAAATCTGTTACTGCGTCCCGTCCGTAGCCAACGTTGATTTGTCTTCTATGCTGCTGGTTCCTTGCCAGCGGTGCTTCTATTATACCTTTTTTTTCATTAAATTTTCCATAGACGAGAACAAAATATACCTTTTTTACTTTACGGTCTTTAAATTGTTTCATTAAATTCAGTTGAGCTTTGGGCGTTTTTGCTATTAACATTATGCCTGAAGTATCTTTATCAAGCCGGTGGACAATAAAAGGTCTATCGGCAAAACCTTCTTTTTTATAAATACCGTACCTGCTCATAAGGATATCAAATATCGTATTCTGTCCTGGTTTGTATCCCGCGGGATGCACAATTACGCCCGACGGTTTATTTATGACTAATACTGACTTATCTTCATAAATAATATCCAGTCCAATGGAATCAAAGGATAGATTATTAATTTCAGGAAAAGATATTCTTATTTTATCCCCGGCATGAACCTCAAAGTCACAGTCAACGACATTCTTATCTTCTACAACGACATTGCAGGATTTAATTAATTTCTGAAAGAAACTCCTGGAATAGTCGGGGGACACTCCTGCTAAATATTTGTCTAACCGTTCACTCTCTGTATTGACTACGATTTCTTTTTCCATAACAGCCATAAGATTACCAGAGAAATTAAAACAACAAAAATTGCTATCAGCTGTGAATGATGCAGTTTTGCAACCACAGTTTCGGGATTATCCCCGCGTAGAAATTCTATCAAAAACCTGAAAATGCTGTACGCCATTACTGAAATGAAAAAAGTTTTTCCTGCTGTTTTTCTGTCTTTATTAAATATATGTGCTGATAAAAACAACCCGAAACAAAATATTGACTCATAGACCTGAACGGGATGGAGTTTGACATTGATTAATTCAGGTGCTACTAATGACTGCGGGTTTGTGAAAGTAATACCCCAGATTAAATCGGTAGGTTTGCCGTAACAGCAACCCGCAGAAAGACAGCCTACCCTGCCGATGGCAATCCCTAAAAACAGTGCAGGTGCAATCAAATCAGCAATCCTCCACAGGTCAAGTTTTTTTATCCTTGTATAGAGGATAACGAATACAGTAGAAAATAATATCCCGCCGTACAGGACCAGACCTCCACTCCATATTTCAAATACTGAAAGTAAATTGTCTTTATAAAATGACCAGTTGAACAGGACATAAAATATTCGTGCCCCGGCTATACCGGTTACAAGAATGTATAACCCCAGGTCAAACACAACTTCCGGATTAAAGTTATATTCCTTTGCCTGCCTCCTGATATAGTTCATCCCGACAAGAAAACCCACCGCTACAAAAAATCCGTAAGTCTTAATGGATATCGGTCCTAATCTCAAAAGTTCCGGAAACATAATTTATATAACCCCTTTAATATTATTATACTTTTAAAACAATCCGTCCTAATAAATAAGATAATCCTGCGGATAAAAGGGTAAACCCTTAATTCCTGGAGTTAATCCTTCAGGATTTTACTTGATAATTTCCAAAATCCGGAAGGATTTACTATTTTTGTATTCTTATATTTTTCAAGTACTAACAAATCGTTGTCTCCTGTGATAATAATATCTGCACCAACTTCCTCTGCTGTGCCTAAAACCATCAAATCTTTTCTGTCCCTGCATACTTCTTTGCTCACTTTTACTGGTTTTACTTTATGTATATGTTGATTCAAATATTCAACAGTCTCTTTGGCTATCTTATCTGGTACTTTTATTTTATTTATCAATATCCTTTCAATTTCACTAATTATTTCATTACAAATATAAATATTATGTTCTGCCAGACACAGTTCAAATACCTCACTACACAAGCCACGAGTTGCAAATGCAGAAATATACACGTTTGAATCGATGACGATTTTCATCTCTTTAATGTTTTGAATACATCTTCATCCGTTATCAATCCCTGAGATTCGGCAAATGGAAGGACTTTTTTTCTGATTCTTTTAAATCTGAGAATCGAAACATACCTGTCAATAGATTCCCTTACCAGCTGTCCAGCAGGTATTTTTTCTTCTTTTGCCACTTTCTCAATTTCCGTTTTTAGGTTATCCGGTAGTCTAATTGTAAATGTAGTCATATCAGCCTCCTATTACGTAATACATTGTAACACATATATTGCAGAAAGTCAAGGGGTCCCTAATTTACGGGCTGTTAGAAAGGATATACACAGAAGAATCCCTCCGATTGTTATACAGGAATCAGCGACATTGAATGCAGGAAAACGCTGGTAAGAAATTCCAAAATCCAGAAAATCAGTAATTTTTCCGCGGACAACCCTGTCAATTAAATTGCCTATAGCACCGCAAAGAATCAATAGTATACTGATTTTAGTCAGGTTATTCCCGCAGGATATGATTTGTTTTCTGTTGGTAAATATAAATGCGATTATTATCAGTGAAACAATTATAAAAAGTAAATTATTCCCCTGAAACATACCAAAAGCAATACCCGTATTTTCTATATGCGTTATATAAAAGAAAGGTAGAACATATATACTATCCCCCAGAATGAGATTCTTTCTGACAATAAATTTTGTTATCTGGTCTGTAAGTACGATTAATAGAGCCAACCAGTAATAGAGATTCTTCGTCCCGATTTTATCGGGACTCAGAATGACGGATAATCTACTCATTATGACGGATAATCTATTCATTTAAGCCTTCGTCTCTAATATATTTCTGCATCTGCCGCACAGCCCTGCACTGTCAACATCAACAGACCAGTTCCAGCAGCGTTCACATTTTTCTCCGTCTGCATGGTCTATGGAAACAGCCGTGTCTTTAAGATTTGCATCAAGGTTCAGTTCTATCTGCGAAACAATAAAAACCGTCTTCAGGTTCGTTCCCATCGGCATGTCTTCGTATTTTTTAAGCAGTTGATGAAGTTCTTTGTCGTGGACAGTTAATTTTACTTTCGCCTCTAAAGAACTGTGTATTAAACCGTTTTTTCTTGCCTGTTCAAGCGCATTGTATACTTTTTCTCTAACTTGGACAATTTCAGTCCATTTACTGTCTAATCCGCTGTCAATCATTGATTTGTTTACTAACGGGAACCCGTTAAAAAATACGCTGTCGTCTTTATTGTATTTTTCGCCGTCCGTTAATTCTTTTAGATACTGCCAGGATTCTTCGGCAGTAAAGGAAAGCACGGGTGCAATCAACCGCAGAATCGTATGCAGTATTTCAAACAATGTTGTCTGTGCAGAAAGCCGTTCTTTTGACTTCTTTTTAAAAACATAGAGCCTGTCTTTCAATATATCTAAATAAAAACCCGACAAATCCAGAACGCAGAAATTATTTATTTCAAACACGACCGTGTGGAACGCATAATTATCGTATGCATTGTTTACCTTCTCTATGAGTTTCTGTCCCCTGTGCAGCATCCACCTGTCTATTTCCATCAAATCAGAATAACTTATTTTATCTTTACTGCAATCAAATTCATGCAGGTTTGCCAGGAGATATCTTATTGTATTTCTTATCTTCCTGTATGATTCAACAATCCTTTCAACAATTTCATTTGAGATTCTTATGTCTTCCGAATAATCGCTTGCGCTCACCCACAATCTCAATATATCGGCACCGTATTTCTTTATAATTTCCTGAGGGGCAACAACGTTACCCGTGGATTTTGACATTTTCTTACCTTCGCCGTCAACAATAAACCCGTGTGTCAGCACAATATTATACGGTGCCCTGTCATATAACGCTACAGCAGTAATCAGTGATGTCTGAAACCATCCCCGGTGCTGGTCGCTTCCCTCTAAATACATATCCGAGGGCCAGTTGACCCCCTGCCGTGATTTTAAAACTGCCTCGTGTGATGAGCCGGAATCAAACCATACATCTAAAATATCGTTCTCTTTTCTGAACTCATTGTTACCGCAACTGCATTTTAATCCTGCAGGGATGAAATCTTCCACAGGATGAATATACCATGCATCGGTGCTTTCTTTGGAGATAAATTTTTCAAATTTTTCTATTATTTCAAGGTTCAGCATTGACTTACCGCATTTACTGCAGTAAACCGCCGGGATGGGGACTCCCCAGTATCTCTGCCTTGATAAACACCAGTCAGGTCTCAACTCTACCATGCTTGTTATCCTGTTTTCTCCGTATTCCGGAACCCATTTGACTTTTTTAATTGACTCGCATAACCTGTTCCTGAGATTGTTGTGTTCAACGCTCATAAACCACTGTTCGGTTGCACGGAAAATAATGGCGTGTTTACACCGCCAGCAGTGCGGGTACGAATGCGAAACTTTTTCTTCAAACAACAGCAGGCTGTTCTCTTTGAGTTTATTGACAATCAGTTCATTTGCCGCAAAAACCTTGTGTCCCGAAAATTCGGAGACTTCTTCTGTAAAAATTCCCTTTTCATTCACGGGAGAAAGGACGGGTAACCTGTATTTCAGACCGATCTGGTAATCTTCCTGTCCATGTCCCGGCGCAATGTGGACCACACCGCTACCCTCGTCTAACTGCACGAATTCAGCAAGTATCCCGACTGATTCACGGTCAACTACGGGGTTTTTACACTTTATTTTCTCTAATTCTTTGCCTTTGAGTGTTTTAAGTATCTTGTAATTTTTAATCCCGAGTTTGTTTGTGACGTTTTCTAAAAGAGCTTTTGCAAAAATCAAGTTCTCTTTTTTGCCGTCTCCGGAATCGCACTCTAAAACAACATATTCATATTCCGGGTGGAATGCTAATGCCACGTTTGCAGGTAGGGTCCAGGGAGTGGTAGTCCATATCACAACAGAAAGAGACGGGGCGGATAGGCTTTTCAGTGATTCCGGCAGATTAACCACAGGAAACTTAACATATATTGACGGCGAAATATGGTCGGCATATTCCACTTCTGCTTCTGCCAGTGCAGTCTCGCAGTACATACACCAGTAGATTGGTTTTTTTGCACGGTATATATATCCTGCTTTAACCAGTTCTTTGAAAACATGAACTATCCCGAGTTCATACTCCGGGGTCATTGTCAAATATGGATTTTCCCAGTCAGCAAATGTTCCAAGTCGTATAAACTCATCTTTCTGGACTGACGCAAATTTTTCAGCAAACTCCTTTGCTTTTTTGCGAAAGTCCAGTATATTAATTTCACTTTTATTGACTTTCAGTTCCTTGAATAACTGATATTCAATAGGCAGTCCGTGACAATCCCAACCTGGTATGAAATAAGTATAATGACCTTTCATAGATTTATATTTTACGATTATATCCTTGAGGACTTTGTTCAGTGCATGTCCCATATGTATGTGACCGTTTGCATAAGGGGGACCGTCATGAAATACAAATTTCTCCTTCTCTCTGTTGTTCTGGCACATTTTTGAATATACATCTATATTTGACCAAAAAGAGATTATATCCTGTTCTCTGACAGGCAGGTTTGCCTTCATCGGAAACTTCGTCTGCGGTAAATTAACGGTGCTGGAATAATTTTGTTTCATAATCTGAAATCATACCAAATTTTTGAAAAATAATCAAAAAATTCATTTTTATTTTATATAATATACCTATGAGAAACTACATTTTCTATCCGCTGATAGTCTTATTTTTCATCTACGGCTGCACCGCCAGGACTCCTGCCGGTAGTAAAATAACTTTTTTTACCTGGGTCCCGCTGGAAGAGGAAAGGGTCAATAAATCCCTTATAAAGGAATTTGAAACACAAAATCCCGGTACAAAAATTGAATACATTAATGACCCCGACAGGCAGGCAATGCAAAAATTGCAGGTGATGTTTGCCGGCAACGAATCGCCTGATATAATGTCTATCCACGGCGCTTATTTTTTACCTTTTGCATCCAGGGGTTTTTTATTGCCGCTTGATGAATTCATTGATAAATGCAGGGAGCTGAAATTATCTGACTTTTACCCCAAACTTATCAATGGCTGTAAATACAGGGGGACACTATATTCTCTTCCCAGATATACGTCCGTATATGTGCTTTTCTACAACAGGAATTTGTTTGATGGAGAAGGACTGACTTATCCCGGAGAAAATTTCACCTGGGATGATTTTCTAAATGCTGCAAAAAGATTGACGAAGGACACAAATAACGATGGCGTTATTGACCAGTTCGGGAGTACAATGGATTTCTGGGGGGCAAGGATTTATCCGTGGATATGGCAGAATAACGGCAGGATTTTTGACACAGAAAATAATTTGTGTCTGCTGAACGATAAGAATACCGTTGAGGCGATTCAATTTTTGGTGGATTTACGTTACAGGCACAAAGTTGTCCCGCTGGTTTTACCGGTTGAATATAAATCCAACGTAGAGATGTTCAGGACAGGCAAGATCGGGATGTTTATTTCAGGCGCCTGGGATATCCAGGGGTTAAGGTCCGAAAAGGCAATCCCGTGGAATATAGGCCCTCTCCCCAAAAATAAAAAGAAGGCTACAATGCTGGGGATGGAAAATTATGCTATTTCCAGCAGGACGAAAAACAAAGAACTGTCATATAAATTCCTGGAATTTATCCTGGGCAAAGAGTCCCAACTTTTAATGGCTGAGAAACTTGACAAACAGCCGTCCCTGGTAGAAGCCGGGAAAATATTTGCAGAAGGAAAAAAAAGTTATGACAGGAAAGTCCTTACGGATACTCTGGAATACGGATTGCTCCCGCCGAACCTGATGAAATACAGCGAAATTGAGTTAGTCCTACAGCAGGAACTTGATTTAATATGGCTCAAGAAGAAGACTGTTAAAGAAGGGCTTGAATCCGCCACTAAGAAGATAAACGCAATCCTGAAGGAATAAAATATGCCGCATACCGGATTCGAACCGGTGTTACCAACTTGAGAGGCTGGTGACCTAACCACTAGTCTAATGCGGCATTTTTAAACGTAATCATAAAACAGTCCGTCCCAATAAATTGGGGAATCCCAGTAGCGTCCAGTTTTAACTGGACGATCTTTTATCTTTCCGGGGTGATTTTTTTATTATGTTTCCCAGGGCTTTAACTATCTCCGGAAATTTAGCAGTCCCATATATTACCAGAGCGACCAATAGAATAAGCAACATTTCCTGAAATCCTAAACCAAACATAGTTCCCTCCAACTGATTATACATTTTTCTATATAATTTTTCAAATTGCAACACTGTGTTCTGCAATCATTATTTGACCCCTTTTCATCAGAATTGTTCCTAAGGAACCTACTTCGGCAACTGGGGTCAAATTTCATTGCACTTTACGCTTTACTTTCAGAGAAGCACATTCCCGCATTATGCGGTATACTATCAGGAAAGACTCAGTCGGATGGAAACTTTGCCGTAGGCAGGAACGCTGTTCATTTTGCAAAGGTATTGGAACACTCGACTTCGACGACCTCCACCCCTGCTGTATGTGTAACGGTAACGTCTGGATAGATGCACCCCTGCCAATATATTGAACCTTATATCAACCAATTGTTTGTTGAAGGTTAATCAGACTCTTGATGATGAATGGATGAGCAACGTGCTGGCGTTTTAGATATTATTTGAACCACCTCTAGCCCTATTGCAATAACGGTGTGTTAATCTTGCATTTTCAGGTATTGTCTTGCCACCTCTCCAGTAATGCTCTATATGGTCAACCTCTGAGTCATCTAAATTGTGTATTCTTTGCTGGCATATCGCACATGTTGGATTATTTTTAAATAGTTTTTCTTTGATGTCTAAACTAAAATTTCTTGGTTCTGTTCGAGGTGACCCTACTATAGACTTTAGTGCATGAAGCCATTTCTCAAACCTTGAGTATACCTTTGGCCTATCACTTGTTCCAATAATAATTGATTCAATAAATTCTGTATCATGGCTCATCAACCATATAAGTTCTTCTCTAATAGCATCACTATTAGGTATAACTTGATTTTGCCCATATTGTGAAAAACCAAACATAATAACATCAAAAAGTGCTTGATTTATTCTTCTTCTCTCCCATTCCCCATTTGGATTTTTATCGGTGCCTACGACAAATCTTTTGAAAGCATTATCTGCGAAAACGGTTTTTGTCATCTGGACAGTTTTCTTAAATGTTTCCGTAAGCTCTTTTTCGTCCTCTTCTGTTACATTGCGATATTTTTCCATGTCGCTATTCATAAATTGCTTCGCAGGAGGTTTGTACTTTAAATAAGTTGCATGGTACATAGAAAAAAATCTTAAAACCAGTTCTCTGTCAAACATTCTCTTATGTGGCTCTTTTAATCCTAATAGACCCAAGAAATCTTTGTTTAAGGCCAATGTATTTATAAGTTGATTATATTTACCCCTATAAATGCAATTTCTTAGTTCTTGGTCGTTAAGTTTCATGGAGCCTCTATTTAATCGTTCAAATATTTCAAATTTTATGTCGATAGAAGATTCCTTTTTAATTTCAATTGTATGGATTGTGGAATTTTCAAGTTTGTCCTGATAATCAGGTGAAATCTGATTAAATTCTTTTCCATTCAATTCTTGCAATACGGTTAACCCATGTAATTCTAATTTATTTTCTAAGAAGTCAAAAAATGCACGAAGTCTTTGTTGTCCATCAATTAAAGAATAGTTCCCGTCATTTTCTTCTGCTAAATAAATTATAGGTATTGGTACATTTAATAAAACGGATTCTATAAGACGACTGGATGTAGCGCGGTCCCAGACATGAAACCGTTGAAATTCAGGATTTAGTATAACCTTGCCTCTAAGATATCTACGATGTAAGTCAATTATTGCCGGGTCACTTGGTAATGCAAAAATCTTTCGTTGTGATTCGTCAATTTCAAGTGGTTGCTGCCCGTCGTCTAACTCGAAAAATTCTTTTTCCTCACTTCTATCGTTGTTTATGAAGGTAGCGCTATTTGATTTCTTAGCTATCTTGTTAAGTTTTTTTTGACAGGCGATATCCATTTCATTTTTCTCTCTACATTCGGAGGCTGTATTGCATTTACCTTTCCAGGTAGGCCAAACAACAATTAATTGTTCGTAATAGGGACAAGGAAGGGCTTTACTGTCTTCTTCTCCTTGGCTTTTACTGTAAATAAAAGTAAGCTCCGGTGTTCCCGTCAACTCCCTTGCCGCATCTCTCCATAGTTCTAACCTTTTCTGAACCTCTACCGGGTTAGCATCCGGTAAATATTCAGCAATAAATTCTACGAACATGTCTTTCTCTTTCATTATTTCAACCATAAACCACTTTTTAGCCCTTCTTTTCAGTTGGCCCGAAGGATAATTAGATAGCACTTTATTTACCAATTTGATGAGATTGCCATGACCTTTTAATTTCATAAAATTCATAGCACTGCTAAAAGGGAAGTGAAGATACATGTTTTTGCTCCTTAATAAATTTGTTGCAAGATTCTTCACTGCAATTATACTATTTTATGATAGGAATTTCAAGGGTCAGAAATCAGATAATTCAAGGTTACTTAACTATACCTGAAAAAAGCGTGAAAAACGCATTTTTTTGAAAGTTTTTTCTTGATTTTATGACTGAAAAAATATACAATATATATCAAAAGAGCAGTAGTGCACCAGTTTCACTTTTAGTGAGGTTCATGCACTATGACAAAAGGTATCAAAAACATCCAAATTTCCTTCACAGAAAAGAATATAACCCACTTTGGTGGACTATTCTTAATTCACAAATTTTGTCAAAAATTAAAACTGAAATGGTTACTACAGCGTTATATAAAATTCCACCAAAGAAACCAGGAATATCAAACAGCAGAATTTATTTTAGTTTTGATTTACATAATGATTGCTGGAATAGGGCGAATAGAAAATACAAAATCTCTTGGATACAATGGAGTAATTCAAAAGATACTTGGTATAAAGAAATTCCCACATTCTACAGCAATACGACGTTTTCTATATCGGCTCACTCCAGATGGAATACGACAGATAGTCAAAGTCCACAATATAATACAGGGGAAAATATTTTGCATCTCACATCCCAAAACGAGTATAACACTTGATATAGACGGAACAGTATTAACAGTTTTTGGCAAACAGCAAAGAACAAAAGTTGGATTTAATCCCAAAAGAAGAGGGGCAAGGAGTTATATGGCGATGTTGTGTTTTGAGTCAGATAGAGAATTCTGGTATGGGAGTTTGAAATCAGGCAATGTATCACAAGTAACAGTCGCACCGTATATTATCAAGGAATGTTTGGAGAAATTGCCATATCCGATATATCGTATTCGTATACGTGGAGATAAAATATTTTACAGTCATAAATTCATAGAAGATTATCTTGAGCAAGAGAATATCTGCTATACAATAGAAGCAGACACAGAAGGAGCAGGGATACGCTCAGAAATGGAACAAGCAAAATATTGTCATTACAAAGGAGACTGGGAAGTGGCAGAATTCAGATTTCAACCGACTAACTGGGAAAAGTCACATCGTTTTGTAGTCCAACGACGACCAATACCAGAAGATCCAGATGAACGTTCTCAATTGAAATTATTTGAGATGAGCAATTATGGTTATCGTGTAGTAGTAACTAATCTTAGAATCAAATCCAGATATATATGGAACTTTCACTCAATGAGAGCCCAAGGTGCTGAACAAAATATCAAAGAACTGAAACTAAATTATCCATTAGCAAAAATTCCTACTCATGAATATACAGCAAATATTGCTTACTTTCAAATACTTCTGTTAGCATTTAATATCGTTAACTGGTTTAAATGGTTATGTTTACCAGATGACTATCGTTACAAAACTTTACAAACTATTAGAGAACAGTTGTTATGTGTTCAAGCAAGATTAACTAAGACAGGACATAAAAACAAGTTAGGATTTCCTGCCAGTTATTTTTATAAAGATCTATACAATCAAGCAATGAAAAATATTAACAAGATGAAGCAAATATGAGAAATTTAAAATTTTGCAAATAATTTTTAAATTTGAAAAAACAATTACCGTCTGAATCAGATTCAAAAAATGCGTTTTTCACGCTTTTTTCAGGTTAAGATATTCTTCCACTACCGCTAATTTCACATTCATTTTTCGCATCAAATTGCACAGTCTATGAATAGTCCTATTATTACCCGTATGGCCCGCTTTCCAGTATACATCTATGAATTTGAAAAAAGAACTACCCTGTCCCATATCTATGAAGTGTATCATGATAATATATCCTCTTGGTTATTTACAAATTGATAGGCGGGATAACATAAAGAAAGACAAATATGACTAGTCAAGAAAGATTTAAATTTTCCCACTAACTAGTACAGGTTCTTTGATAGGCTGGTTTTTGGATTTTGCAAGACGCTGAAAATAATTTTTTTCAGTTTCGGAAAACCTTGACGTCTGTTGGACAGATTTAAGGATATTTTTATCCCCTGATCCTTCTTTACCCTGAAAATTACGCTGAAGTTTTCCTTGAATTTTCATAAGGTTTAATCCCTCCCCTTAGATTATGAACCTTGAATGAACATTGCGGCACACATTTCATGTATAAACATAATTATTGATAGATGGGCTGAATATAACTATACCTAAAATATCTGAAAAAGTCAAGGGTGATTTACCTGACTTGTTTTTAATGATATATACTTCTATCCTGCCCAAAATAGGAGTCGTATATATGTTGATAGATAAGAGTGCATTTTTCTTCATAGAGTGGCTTAGGATAACTTTCAGGTAGTTCTTTATCAAGAATGTTTTGTATTGCTAATAACACATCCGCTCTTGCCTGTTGTTTTTTTCGCCAGTCCAACACAAGTTTTTCCTTTTTAAGCGTTTCAAGAAGTTTTTTAGATGCAAGTTTAACTTTATCCTTTTCAGTATTCTTTAAGTCAGGTTTATATAACAGGTCAAATACAGCAAGTTGTTCTTCGGTAAGTTTTTCAGATAAATGTCTCTTTTCTTCGGCATTTAATTCTTTGGAAAACTCTTTAAGTTCATTAAAAAACATTTCTACATTCATTGCTCCAGAATTATATTCATCAACCAATTTTTGAAATTTTTCAAGGAAACCAGTTCTTTGTTTGTTTAATCTAACCAATGCAACCAGTAAATTATTTATGCTATTTTTAAGCATTGATACTTCAATGTGTTTTTTGTCTTTAACGAATTTTTCTTTTAACATATCAAAATCTATCTTACTTAAATCAATCTTATTATCGTAGGAAGAAGAAATAATATCTGATATGATAAATCCTTTGGCATCAATGGAATCGTCAAGCAATCTTTCCATTTTCTTTTTTACTTCTTCAATATCTGTTTCAGGAGATAATTCTCCTATCTTATCTGCTATGGTTTTGAACATATAATATTTAACTCTGAATATTTCCGCCTTGGGGTCGGGAAGTATTGCTTTATACAGTTTTTTTATCAGGTTTGTTAAACTGACGAATTCTTTCCTTGTTTTTTCATTTGATATTATAATATCAACCGCTTCAGTAATCAATTTTATTGTGTTTAACTTGTTAGCTTTGATAATCTTCTCAATATCAATCCCTTGTTGTTTGCAAAGTTTTGTCGCCTTATCAATAACATCTTTTAGTTCTTTAATAAGTGTTTCTTTGGGTTTGACGGGATAGTCAATCTCTTTACCGCCAGGATTATATATGGCAAGTGCTTTTTGCAAATTCCTGAAAATGCCGATATAATCAACAATCAGTCCATTGGGCTTATCTCCGAACACTCTGTTCGCTCTTGCTATGGTCTGCATAAGGGTATGATTCTTCATTGGTTTGTCAAGATATACCGTTGAAAGACAGGGGACATCAAATCCTGTCATCCACATAGAACAAACAAAAACAATTCTAAACGGGTCTTGTGCATCTTTGAATTTCTTTTCTAAATCTTCATCCAGCATTCTTTTACGGTGCGTTACAATATCCAATCCGAGGTCTCTGAAAGTTTTAATTTCATTTTGGGTGTTTCCCCAACTTACAACTACCGCTATATCGGTCTTTTCAAGATATTCAATTCTCTTTGTGAAAATTTCTTTTTCCCTGTCATCTTTTGCTTTGAGTTTTCTTGTGCGTTCAATTTCCAATTTCAGGTATTTTTTAACTTTATCATACATTTTAACAGCAGTCGGTCTGTCAATGGAAACGACCATAGCCTTGCCCAGATAACCTCTTGTAGTAAAATGCTTGACTATATCTTCCGCTATTTTTTCTAAACGGTCATCACGGGTTATTATATGATATGCTCTTTCAAACTCCCTCATTAGTTTTTCTTCCTGCCTATCGTCAAGCATAGCATCTTCAAGAATTTCTTCCAACCCAGTGCTTAAAACTTTACTGTCCAATTGGACTTCAGGTATCCTGTTTTCATAAAACAATGGAACTGTTGCATTATCATCAGTTGACTGTTTGAAACTATAAATGCTGACATAGTCGCCAAATGTCCCCTTCGTTTTTTCTTCACCTTCTATCAAGGGAGTAGCAGTAAATGCAATGAAGGAAGCATTAGGCAATGCCTTCCGCATATTCATCGCCAATTGGTCATATTGTGTGCGGTGGGACTCATCTGTTATTACAATAATATCTTTGCGGTCAGTTATGGGGTATTCCTTTTCCTCTTCTGTTCTGAATTTATGTATTAGTGTAAATATATTTCTATGGTCTTCTTTAAGCAGTTGTTTTAAGTGAGAACAACTATCAGCGTGAACTTCAATTTCCGTTACTGCACCTGTGCTTTCAAAATTATTGTAAATCTGCTTGTCTAATTCTATTCTGTCCGTAACTACAAGAAAAGTATAATTGCCATAAAATTTCCGCAGTATTTTCTGCGAGAAAAAAATCATTGAAAAACTCTTACCGCTTCCCTGGGTATGCCAGAATACACCAAGTTGCCCTTTTTTGTTTTTAATATCTTTGAACGATTCTAATGTTTTATTAACCCCCAAATATTGATGATTTTTTGCAAGTATTTTTATATAAGAACTACCTTCTTCCCCTTTTTTCTGAAAAAGAATAAAGTTTTCAAAAATATCAAGGAACTTTGATTTTTCGCAAGTCCCTTTTATTATAGTATCAAGTGAAACGATTCCTTTTTCTCCCTCGTTATTGATTTTCTTCCATTCGTTGAAGTGTTCCCATTCGGCAGTCATTGAACCGATGTTACTTTCAGAACCGTTGGATAAAATAATAAATGCGTTATACCAGAAAATCTGCGGAATGGTATCTTTATAATCAGTCAGGTTGTCTTTGAAAGCATTTTCCATTTTTTTATGAATTGCTTTAAGTTCAATAAATATTAACGGCATTCCATTTACAAAAGCAACAAGGTCTGCCCTGCGTTTATACATATCCCCGTTAATCCAGAATTGCGAAGCAAGAAAGAAGTCGTTATTGTCTGAATTGGCAAAATCAATGACTTTAACGGTTTCTAATTCTTCACTCCCGTCTTCTTTACGGACAGGAACTTTTACTCCGTCTTTAAGGAGTTTGTATATCTCCCTGTTTGCTACACTTGGATTTAGTATATTGCGGTCTTTGGTTATTTCTTCAACAGCGAGATTTATGCTTTCGGGTTTTAATGTCGGATTAAGGCGAGATATAGCAAT
Organism: Elusimicrobia bacterium CG1_02_37_114; assembly: GCA_001871125.1. Lineage (GTDB taxonomy): Bacteria > Elusimicrobiota > Endomicrobiia > CG1-02-37-114 > CG1-02-37-114 > CG1-02-37-114. The sequence goes on along the minus strand of MNXB01000033.1, from coordinate 11,553 downwards.
TTTTAGTTTTGGGATAAGGACAACATCCATAGGAGTTTCTCTGCCGAGTGTAGAATTCTGCCCAAACTGTTCCTCATAACAGTTTTGATGGGAATACCCAAGAGATTGAAATATCTCAATAGCACTATTTTCTATGAGTTGTTGTTCCGAGAAATTACCTGTCATTCTGTGTCCTCTGTTTTAATATCTAAATCCTCAACATCAATTTCACCCGAAATAAGTTTGGGGAGTAAAAGGTCACGGCTTTCTTGTAATAAAACATTTTTCCTAAAAAGAAATACTATGTTTTCCAATATCGGATTACATACTTTCGCAAAAAGGCTAAGTATAGATTTTTCAGGATAGTTTATTTTTAATTTGCCCATTTCAATAGGACTTAAGTTTTGTTGTGCAGCACCAATTGAAATATTCTCAAGAGTTTTTCTGAAGTCAGGATTAAGATATAAAAAATATATGTATGCCCAATCTGAATCACTTTTTGGAACAAGTTTAGCAACTCGCTGATTCAATAAATAATTATCTCCAAATACCAAACATACTCTTCCTACATTTCCAGTTAAAGAGAGAATAATATCGCCAGATTTTAATAAACAGTGCTTTGACATATTCTCGGGAATTACATCAATGAAGTTTTGACATTTATGTATAAATAATCTATCTTGCACATTCTTTATTGTAACAATACCATATTTTCCTTCTATATTAAATGTGTCGCTCTTAAAAGCGAACCCGGACTTAATGACAATAATATCACTTATTTGTTTTATATCCCAACCTTCAGGGATTTTGCCTAATTCAGAATCAACCATTTTTACTTTTTCGTGTCCTGGGAAACGAAAATTGACAAACCATTCCTTATAAATTGTTTGTGCCATTTCCTCTAATATCTTAATTCGGCGATTGTTATTTTCAATCAGGTCATCGTAGGCGGAAAGGATAGAGGCAATTTTATTTTGTATAGCACAATTTGGTAAATTAATTTTTTGCAGGTGTGCAACATTTCTATTAAGACCAGGAACAGCCGCATCAGAATTCAACCTATCCAAACCAAGATTCCCTAATAAGAAATAGAGAAATCTAATGTTATACTTTTTTTTATTTTCTTCAATATAAAATACTGTATCTATTGGGAAGAAGTTTCTTTTCTCAAAATAAACACTACCAATTGTTCCTTTTCTTCCAATAATTATTCCTGGTCCTTTTATTAAATAATCATTATGATAGTCAACAATTCCTCCTGAACCATAGACAGGGAATTCTCCTTTTATGCGATTCCTTTTTGGTAAACCTGCACCATACTTGAACTTGCAGATATCATGCAGTTTTAATGTATTCCAATTATTATTCATCTAACAATTTTGCTATATTACTTGAAATATTATTTTCTAACTGATGTGCTTCGGTATTAAAGGATTTCAATTCCTTGTTTAATTCTTCAATCTGTTCCTTAAAATCAAAGTCGTCTTCTTCTCTTTCAGCAACTCCGACATACCTTCCTGGATTAAGGGAATATCCTTGTTCCACAATTTCTTTTATTTTTGCGACTTTGCAAAGTCCAGGGGTATCTTTATATTTACCATCTGGGAAAGTTTCTTTCATCATTTCTTTACTATCACTACTTGTTTCAATCTCATTTCCTCTATACATTCTCACTATATTTGAAATAAATTCTATTTGTGCGGGAGTAAACTCCCTATGTGCACGGTCAATTTGTTTATATATATTACGGGTATCAATGAATAGGACTTTATCTTTATTGAGTGCTTTCCGTTTCCCTTTATCAAAAAACCACAATGTGCAAGGCAGTGCTACGGTATAAAAGAAATTTGAACCAACAGAAATAATTACATCTACCACCCCTTCTTCAATCATTTTCTTCCTGATTTCCTGTTCTGATTGTCTGGCATCAGCGGCAGCGTTTGACATAACGAATCCTGCCCTGCCTCTATCATTTAAGGAATTAAGAAATATCTGTATCCATAAGTAATTGGCATTATCGGGTTTTGGTATTCCATAACTGAATCGCTTGTCTTCTTTGATTTTTTCTTTATCTACTTTGTCAACATTAAAAGGCGGATTTGCCATTACGAAGTCAAACTTACCAATTGAATTATGGAGGTCATCGTAATAGGTGTTTCCTGGTTTTATGTCTCCTGATAGATTGTATATGGCAAGGTTCATCTTGCATAGTTTTATTGTCTCAGCGGTTTTTTCCTGACCGTATATAGAAATTTCTTTGTTCGGGATTGCTTTATGTTTTTCTACAAATTTTGCACTGTGGACAAACATACCGCCAGAACCACAGGCAGGGTCATAAATTTTACCGCGAAACGGTTCAATTACTTCCACTATAAGTTTGACAATAGAAGCAGGAGTAAAAAATTCTCCGCCTTTTTGCCCTTCTGCTAATGCAAATTTGCCAAGAAAATATTCATAAATCTTGCCGAATATGTCGCCTTCAGCGTCCATAGGAATGCTTGAAAGTGTTTTTAACAGGGCTATTAAGACATCTTTTTCAAACTCGTTATATGTTTTTGGCAGGATTCCTTTAAGTTCTTCATTTTCAGGTTCTATCTGTTTCATTGCATTGTTAATGGCTTTTCCGATGTCTTCACTTTCAGGAAGATTTTTTAAGTAACCGTAACGACTGGTCTCTGGGATATACAATATGCCTTTTGCTTGATAATCGGTTTTTGATATTCCTTTACGGCTCTTTGATTTCTGATGTTGTTTTTCAATTTCTTCTTTTGCTATGGAGTATCTTATATCAGCATAGAGTAAAAAAATTAACCCTAATACCGGAACGGAATATTCTGATGATTTTAAGTGTGAGTTTGCTCTGAGTTGGTCTGCAACTTCCCAAAGCCGTTTTTCAGTATCATTGTGATTGCCTGGCATAATAGCACCTCTTTGTTATGTGTTGAATAACAAGTATCATTTTACAAATTTTATATAGTTATTTCAATGTGAAGATTATTGATTGAATATTATAGATTTGTTTAATGATGAGGATATTTAATAATTTGTCCCCTTTATATCCCCTTTGAGCCAATACTGAGCCCTTTATGAGTCCTTTGAGCCGTTTATGAGCCCTTTAGTTTATATAATGTCCCCTTACCTGTTTTTCCAAATTTCTTAAAAACCGATTTTTTAACAAGTTCAAGTAGATCACGGGTGGAAGTGGGTTTAGACACTCCTGTCAGTTTTTGATATTCTAGGTTTGTAATCTTACCTTTTTCTTTCACATATTTTACTGCCTTTAATTGTCTTTCATTTAAACCCAGTCTTGATAGTAGCAATGAGACTTTCTATTTTTTTATCTTTTGTCGGAACATTTTTTATAAATGCGAAGATGGTTTTACTTTTTTTCTTTGCCTGCCGGTATTCCCGTTCAGTAGCGGATAAACCATCCTTACCGATAGTGCCATATTCACCTCCCAGAATACCCATATAAATATCAGAATCGTTAATCTCGTCTATATAAACTTCTTTTGACGATTCACTTTTTGCAGGTAAATCCTCAAACAGAAATATGTCAAAGTATTCTGACAGTAAATAATTAGCCTGGATAAAATATTTTATTGCACGGCGTTCTTCTTTTAATTCCTTTTGAACACCGCTAACAAATATTTTATATCTCATGTTTTAACTCCTGTGCTGATTTATAAACTTCTTTAGAATTGATTTTACAAATCAAATCCGAGAACAACATCAAATTTACAAAACCCCACATACAAAACCCCACATTTGTAATTCACATAAAAAAATAGTATACTATTAATTATGGTTAAAACACTTCAGAAAATAATCATCATTTATTCAATAGTTCTTTTATCAACATATAATCTCTATTCACAAGAGAAAACAAACATAGCAGTAGCAGAATTTGAAGGTAAAGGTATTTCAGCAATGGATGCAGGTGTAGTTACTGATTTCATACGAACAGGATTCGTAAAAACTGGAAAGTATAAAGTAATTGATAGAAATAATATGCAACTGATACTTCAAGAACAAAAATTTCAGATAACTGGTTGCACTTCTCAAGAATGTGCTGTTAAAATAGGAAAGTTGCTGAATGTTCAAAAAGTTGTTGTTGGCACTATATCAAAACTTGGTTCAAAGTATTTTATAAATGCCAATATAGTTGATGTGGAGACAGGACAAATTATCAAATCCGAAAAAGTAAAAGCAGATTCTATTGAAGAATTTGCCGATAAGTCTGAGGAATTGGCTGTTTTAATGACCAGCGGTAAAGTGGAAACAATTAATCAGATTTCTCAAACCGAAAATGTTTCAGAAGAAATCATCGGTAAAGACGAAGTAAAAATGGTATTAATCCCGGCAGGGGAATTTATGATGGGTTCACCAGAAGGAGAAGGCGAGAAAGACGAACATCCCCAACATAAAGTGTATCTTGATGCATACTACATAGATAAATATGAAGTAACAAATGAACAGTATGCAAAGTTTTTAAATGAATATGGTAAACACACGGATGAGAATGGACAAAAAATGATATATAAACATAAATGGGGAGTGAAAAAATCAGGTGGTAGATGGCAACCAGCAAGTGGCTATGAGAAAAACCCTGTAGTAAATGTAACCTGGTATGGTGCAAACCAGTATGCCAGGTATTATGGTAAAAGATTACCCACAGAAGCAGAATGGGAGAAAGCCTGCAGGGCAGGTTCAACAACAAAGTATTGTTTTGGAGATGTGGAATCAGAATTAGGTGAATATGCCTGGTATGAAAAGAATTCAGGTGGTATGACAAACCCTGTAGGTAGGAGAAAACCAAATCAATATGGTTTATATGACATGCACGGCAATGTCTGGGAATGGTGTTCTGACTGGTATGATGAGAAGTATTACAGAATTAGTCCTGATAAAAATCCTGAAGGACCTGATAAGGGTTCTTACCGGGTGCTTCGTGGCGGTAGTTGGTACAGCGTTGCTAGCAACTGCCGTTCCTCTAATCGTTACTGGGTCAACCCTGACGTCTGGGACTTCAGCTATGGGTTCCGTTGTGTGTCGCCTGTGAGGACTCAATAATTTACACTTTATTCTTTTACACCTTCCCCGCCGAAGGCGGGTCGCCATAAATTTTGATTTTTCATAATGAGCAATGATTTAGATGTTATTACAAAAACCTACGATTTAATCCTTTGGTGCCTACCACAAATAATCAAATTTCCAAAAACACATCGCTTTACTATTGGCGAAAAATTGGAGAATTTGCTTTTTGATATTCTTGGAAATTTAATTGAAGCAAAATATACAAAAAATAAAATGGAAATACTTGCAAGAACAAATATACAATTAGAAAAATTCAGATATTTTGTCAGGATTTGTAAAGATATGAAGTTTATAAATATAGACAGGTACGAGTATTTATCTCGTCAAATAAACGATATAGGAAATTTAATTGGTGGCTGGTTGCGTCAGCAACATCATCAAAAGGGGATAGGATAAAAGGTGCTGTTCGGGTGCTTCGTGGCGGTAGTTGGAACAACAATGCTAACAACTGCCGTTCCTCTAATCGTAACAGGAACAACCCTGACAACAGGAACAACAACAATGGGTTCCGTTGTGTGTCGCCTGTAAGTCTCAAAGCCGGAAATATTTCTGGGAAAGCCAGAATTGATCCTGCTAAGGCAGGACCAAGCGTGCAAATATTGAGTCTAAAACCCGTCTCCTGTCCCCGATTATTTTTATCGGGGCAAATATAAAAACTGTCAGTTGCGGCTGGTAATCGTCCCGATTTATCGGGGTGCCGAATGTCGCCACTGACACCTGAAAATTATGGTAAAAACATATAACAATCTCTACGAAAGAATCTGTTCGTTTGAAAACTTACTTCTGGCAGCAAGAAAAGCACAGAAAGGTAAAAGGTTCAGAGAGAATACTGCACGATTTAATTTTAATTTAGAAAAGGAACTGCTTAAACTTCAAAAAGAGGTAGTAAGTCAAACTTATAAGCCTGGCAGGTATAAGCAATTTATCGTATACGAATCTAAGAAACGTATAATCAGTGCTGCCCCTTATCGTGACAGGGTAGTCCATCACGCTTTATGTAATGTCATTGAACCAATATTAGAAAAAAGTTTCATTTATGATACTTATGCTAACCGCAAGGAGAAAGGAACGCATAAAGCCATTTTGTGTTTTCAGGATTTCTGTCGTAGAAATAAATATGTGCTTAAATGTGACATTGTTAAGTATTTTGATACTATTAACCGTGGAATTTTGTTTAACATTATTTCAGGAAAAATTAAAGATGAAAAAGTTTTATGGCTTGTTCAAAAAATATTGAACTCAACAAACAATGAATATGGAATTCCAATCGGTAACCTAACCAGCCAGTTTTTTGCCAACCTTTATCTTGATGGTTTTGACCATTTTGTGAAGGAACAGTTGAGATGTAAGTATTATATTCGCTATGTAGATGATTTTGTTATTCTTGATAATGATAAATCAAGATTGTGTGAAATAAAATCTGAAATTTTAAAATATCTTGATGGGATTAAGTTACAAATTCATCCAGATAAAACGCATGTTTTCTCTGTTGGACAAGGGACTGATTTTCTTGGATTCAAAATATTCCCAACTCATAGGTTATTGAAAAAAGAAAACTTTTTTTATTTTAGAAGGAAACTTGTAAAATTAAGAAATCTATATCGTAAAAAAGTAATTAATATACAGAAAATAAGCAATTCTATCCTCTCATGGATTGCTCATGTTTCATGGGGTGACACTTGGGGTTTAAGAACAAAACTTTTCAATGAATTATATTTCTAAGATGAGATTCTCACTTAACATTTCTTCTGACAAATGTTAAATTTTGGCATTTTCTGGGCGAGAAACTCACCGATAAAATCACAAAATAATCAAAAATTTCAAGGCGGGATTTCGCTATGGCTCAACATAATACACAAAATTGTTAAGCAGGTGTTATCAATCTCAACGCATCCCTATCTCCCTGTATTGACTTTAGGGGGATAATTATTGTAATATATACCAGGGGAAGAAAATGTCTACTTTAGTAATTATAGGAACACAGTGGGGTGACGAGGGCAAGGGAAAAGTTGTCCATTTTCTCGGTAAATACGCTGACTATGTCGTAAGATACCAGGGAGGCAACAACGCCGGACATACAATAATATTTGAAGGTAAGCCTTTTGTCCTGCACTTAATCCCGTCGGGAATTGTCCTGCCCAGAAAGATGTGTTTAATAGCAAACGGCGTGGTCATTGACCCTGAATCGTTATACGAAGAGGTGGAACTGTTAAAAACCAAAAAAATAAATATAAAAAACAGACTATTTGTAAGTGAATCGGCGCACATTATCCTGCCATACCACAGGTATCTGGATGAACTGAGAGAGAAAAGCAGGATAAGAATAGGAACGACCCGCAGGGGGATAGGCCCCGCCTATGCTGATAAAGTTGTCCGAATAGGCATCAGAGTATGCGATTTCCTTGATAAAGAGATTTTCTTTTCGTTACTGGATAATAATCTAAAAGAAAAAGACCCTCTTCTTAAAAAACTCTGTGCACCGAAATCCATCCGCCAGAACATAGTCAGAAATTATGAAAAATTGAAAAACTTTCTAAAACCTCTGGCAGTAGATACGGGTATTTTACTGGAAAAGGCAATAAGAGAGAACAAGAATGTACTTTTTGAAAGTGCACAGGGGACCTTGCTGGATTTGGACTTTGGCACTTATCCCTATGTAACATCATCTAACCCTGTTGCTGGAGGGGTTTGTACCGGTGCAGGTGTGGGTCCGACAAAGATAGATGAGGTTATAGGAATTGTTAAAGCATATACCACCAGGGTTGGCGGAGGACCTTTCCCGACGGAACTGAAAGGCAAAACAGGTGAATACCTGTGGGAACGCGGGCTGGAATACGGTGCAACCACCGGCAGGCCCAGACGGTGCGGGTGGTTTGATTCTGTTATTGTCCGTCACAGCGTGCGTATTAACGGTATTGAAAGATTGGCCCTGACTAAACTTGACTGCCTGGAAGGTATGGACAGATTGAAAATCTGTGTTGCTTATAAGTATAAAAACAAAATTATAAAAGAGTTTCCTTATTCACGCCATGTCCAGAGAGACTGTAAACCGGTTTATATTGAAATGGAGGGTTTTAAGGGCAACATTCACGGCATGACAAAGTATAGCCAGTTACCCCTGAATGCAAGACGTTACATTGAAAAACTAGAAGAACTGGTCAATGCAAAAATATCCATTGTTTCCCTGGGACGGACACGGGAAGAGACGATAATAAAAGATAAATATTTCCCCTGGATAAAATAGAGATTTTTAAAAATGATTTCTAAAAGAATTGTATTAAGATTTTCGCATAAATTGCTTGATAAGCCGATAGTCTGTAAATTAGTAAAAGATTATGACCTGGAATTCAATATTCTCAAGGCTTCCATTACACCGAACGAAGAGGGTCTGCTTGTGCTGGGACTTTCCGGCAAAAAAGAAAATTATAATAAGGCTATGGATTTTCTGAAAGATTTAGGTGTAAAAATACAACCCTTGAGCCAGGATGTTACCCGTAACGAAGTAAAATGCACGCATTGCGGTGCGTGTGTTACGATATGTCCTTCGGGTGCGCTTGTCCTGGACCCCAAAACAAAAAAAGTGCTGTTCCATGCTGAGAAATGTATAGCATGTGAGTTATGCATAAAAACCTGCCCGCCGCGAGCTATGGAATTACATTTTTAATTTCTCAATTCCAAACACATTATGTACCAACCAAGATTTTATCGCTTATGGTCAAGAGAAAAAGACCTGGTTTCATTCAATGTAACTCTAAAAGAGACGGATTTGCTGGTGTCTGCCTGCAGGAATTTGTCCCGCAAGACATATAAACTCGTCCGGAAATATCGTGCCAACATAGAAAAATACATAAAAAACAACCCTTCTTTTTTAACCACGTTTAAACCTTATAAAATTAAAGACACTGCACCTGAAATTGTGAAAAGGATGGTAACGGAAACCGAGAAAGCAGGTGTAGGCCCGATGGCTTCTGTCGCAGGCGCTATTGCCGAATTCGTTGGTTTTGATTTGTTAAAATCTTCTGATGAAATAATTATTGAAAACGGGGGAGATATATTTGTAAAGACTTTAAAACCGAGAATCATAGGTATATACGCGGGTAAATCAAAGTTCAGCGGTAAAATAGGTTTGGAAATAAAACCTGAAAGTACTCCGCTCGGCATCTGTACTTCTTCCGGGACAGTCGGCCATTCACTGAGTTTTGGTAAAACCGATGCAACAATAGTTATTGCCAACTCATCTTCACTGGCAGATGCCTGTGCGACCGCTGTGGGTAATATTGTCCGGGACCCCGAAAGTCTGGTTAAAGGAACGGATTTTGCTAAAAGTATCAAGGGGATTAAGGGTATGATTATAATAATAAATAACAAAATATCTATATGGGGCGATATAAAACTTGTCGAAATTTAATACAAAAACAACTGAAAAGCCTAAAACCTTTTTTGAGAAAAAATGGGTTGCAATAGGGTTAATAATCCTTGTTTCAGCAATTATTTATTCCAGTTCCCTGAATGCTCCATTTATATTTGATGATGAAGCAAAAATTGTTAATAATCCTGATATAAAAGAAATAAAAAACATTAAAACGAAACTTATTTATCCACAGGGTGAACATAAAACTTTTGAAAGGAACGACCCTTCCAGACCGGTAACATATTTAACTTTTACACTGAATTATTATTTTGGTAAATTGAATATAATTGGGTATCATTTGGTAAATATATTTCTTCACGTATGTGTATCAATACTGATATTTTTTTTAACAAGAAAAATAATTGTATACACATATGGAAAATGCACAAACATTTTCCCTTTTTTTGTAGCATTATTTTTTGCTTCCCATCCAATAAATACAATTGTAGTGTCATATGTTTTTAATCGTTCGGGAGAATTGGCAGCATTTTTTTATATATTATCCTTATTGCTTTTCACAAAGACTTTTGAAAAAGGGAAAAAATTCTATGTTTTCTCGTTGTTGTGTTTTATTTTAGGAATATTTTCAAAACAGGATGCCATTACGCTTCCAGCGATTTTATTGATTTTTGATTATATATTTCTGAGTAATTTTGAGTTGGCAAAGGTTATTAAAAAAAAGTATTACCATCTATCTTACTGGGTTATAATTGTTATATTTTTATTATTTAGATACTTTTATCTGGGAACAATTGGAGATGCAGATGCAGGAGGTACTCTCTTCTGGAATCACTACACTTATTTTGTCATTCAGCCTTATGTTATATTGAGGTATTTAAAATTTCTTTTTATCCCAAAAGGACTTTGTTTTGACCATTATCTTAACCCGGCAGAATCTATATTTGAGTTCAAGATAATGATATCTGTTCTGTTTGTTCTATTAATACTTGTAGCAACATGGTTATTTTATAGGAGAAAAACTAATATATCAAAAATATTTTTATTTTCTATTTTATGGTTCTTTATTACAATATCCCCGACTTCCAGTTTTTTTCCTACTACTACCGCAATGGCTGAAAATCGTCTATATCTTCCAGGGTATGGTTTTTACTTTATAATTGTATCCGTATATTTTCTAATTTTTAGAGTTAACCCTGATAGGCAATTAGAGTTAAGTGGTATTTCTACACATAAGCGATTACTCAATTCATTTTTAATTTTTCTTTTAGGAGTTCATATTATAGTTCTTTGTATTGCAACAGTAAAAAGAAATCGACTCTATCAGAATCCTGCGCTGTTATGGGAGGAAGTAATTTCTATGTATCCATCTAATTATAGGGCAACCCAAAATGCTTCTAACTTATATAATGAACTCGGTAATTCTTTGCGAGGACGTGGGGAATATATCAGAGCGGTTCAGGAATATCAAAAAGCTTTAGAATTAAAACCAGACAGTGCTGAAATACACTATAATTTAGGTCTTGCATATTATGAACAAAGAATTTTTGACAGGGCAATACAGGAATTTAAAAGAACTATTGAGATAAATCCGAATCATTCCGAAGCGCATAATAATCTTGGAACTTTATATTTTAATCGTGGAGAATATGATAATACTTTCCAAGAATATCAAAAAGCCGTAAAAATAAACCCGGATTATGCTCAAGCCCACAACAATCTCGGTATTTTATATTAT
>MNXB01000033.1:0-272 GCA_001871125.1 Elusimicrobia bacterium CG1_02_37_114 | reverse complement strand
AAATAGAAATAAGGTGACACAGAACTTAATTCAATAAAAAAAGAACCCGGCGCCTGCCGGGTTCTTTTTTTGCCGCTGCCGGCCGGCTGTCAGTACGAAGAAACAAGGGCCCTGGTGTGGGCCTCTGTTTTGGCTTTGGCGATGAACTCATCGAGGTTAACTCCGAACACGCTTTTATTGCCGCGCAGGCGCAGGGTTATTGCTCCGGCTTCTTTTTCTTTCTTGCCTACTACTATAAGGTAAGGGATCTTCTGCATTGCGGACTCTCTAAC
>MNXB01000114.1 GCA_001871125.1 Elusimicrobia bacterium CG1_02_37_114 | reverse complement strand
TGAGTTTAAGCTTGTAAAAATTCACGAAGAGAAATTAAAGGACTACAGTCCAGATGTGCTGGGCATTTTCAAGAAAAAAGTCGAATCAAATATCTTAAAGATGGAAGAGTTTTATAAAAATTATGATAAAAATACCTGGATTAAAATAATATATGGAGATTCCTCAAAAGAAAACGGTATCAAGGAAAACTCTATTGACTGCATAATTACGTCGCCTCCTTATGGAGATAGCAGGACTACGGTTGCTTATGGGCAATTTTCCAGATTGTCTGCTCAGTGGCTGGACCTTTTAGAAGATCCAGACACAGCTTCCGGGGTAGATAATGAATTGCTTGGTGGGAAAACCGTAAAGGAACTAAAGCATAATCTTAATTCAAACTATTTGAATATGATTTTGAAGGAAATTTCAAATAAGGATGAAAAACGAGCCAAAGAAGTACTAAGCTTTTTTATTGGTTTGGAAAAATGTCTTAGGCAGGCCTTTAAAATACTTAAACCAAATAAATACTTCTGTGTTGTAATAGGAAACCGTCTTGTTAAACAAGTAAGAATCCCTACAGATTTTATAATAGCCGAGCTGTGTGAAAATATAGGATTTACCTGCGAAGATATATTCGTGAGAAATATTCCGGGTAAAAGGATGCCTTCAAAAAACTCTCCTTCTAACGTAACCGGGCATACTGAAGAAACTATGCTAAAAGAAAGTATAGTGATATTAAGAAAACTGAAAAGAGAGGATAACTAATGACGCTTAATGAACTAAAGAAAAGGTTAAAAGCATTAAAAGCAAGGGGTTTCATTAAATCACAACGCAAAGGTCCTACGGGAATTGGCTATACTTTCGAATCAGAATTGGATTTAAAGGAAACAAACATTGCAGTGCCTGACCTGGGAGGGCGGATAGAATTAAAAACAACAAGAGAAAATTCAAATTCCCTTGTTACTTTATTTACGTTTAATAAAGCAGTTTGGCAAATACATCCCAAACAAGCAATTAAAAAGTACGGTTATTTTGATGAAAATAAACGTCATTGTTTGTATGTGACTGTTTCCTTCAGAAATCCGAATAATCAAGGCCTATTATTGGCAATTGATAAATCGAAAGAAAATCTTCATTTAAAAGATAAGACAGGCCTCCTTATTGGTAATTGGAAGATGAGCCATATCGTTGCGAAATTTCTTTCCAAGATGGGCAGACTAATAGTAGTTTTTGCAGATTCAAGAAAAAACAGCGCAGGTGATGAAGAGTTCTTTTACAAAAAGGCCTATTTATTGGAAAATCCCTCAGATGACAATTTTGTAACTGCCATTAAAAAGAAATCCGCTTTTGTTGATATTCGGATGTATCTAAAACCGGATGGTTCTGTAAGAAATCATGGTACTGGTTTCCGTGTGTATGAGAGAGATTTGGGATTATTGTATAAGACCAGGAAAGAATTGATTTAGACATATTTAACTATGTCAGACCTTGCTATGCTAAAGCTTCAAAGAGTAAACTTGCCTAATTTGACTAAGTCTATTCTCGTGGTCGCTTACTGGACGATTTTAGAACTACTGATGAATATTATTTGTTATTCAAAAATCAAGCAATAGATGTTTTTAATTGAGTTAATTACTTATTCATTCAAAGATTTTTTTATTAATTCTTTAACTTCTTCAATTGAACGTTTGAATTTTTCTTCTTTTTGTATTGTGTTATGATATGGTAGTAAATCAAAATACATTATACGGGTTTTTTTGTTTTTGTCTTTTTCGGTTAAATATTTCATTTCATTGTTTTCATAAAATCTTAATGCCCTTGTATTATTATATGCATTGACAATAATATATCTACAGCCGGTTTTATTATTCACAAGAAAAAATATTTTCAAGAATGCCAGTATATTCGAACCTATTTTTTTATTTTGGTGTAAACGAGATACCCCCAATCTTCCAATCTTTACAGTGGGATAAGTTTTTAAGTTCTGTTTTGATTTCGGATAATCTCTTGTTCTTATTTCATCAGTAAGATTAACGCTATCATTACTTACGCTGAACATGGCGAAAATTTCATTATTATTTACATATAGGTAGGTTTTAGCTAACAAAGATTTTTGATATTCTTTGGCATCGTTACTAAAAAAATCATTTAAATCTTTATCATCACAATCAAAAATAATTTCCTTGGTTAAATCAAGGGGGTTTATCTCAAAAATTGAGGATGTAGTCATTTAGAAATGATTTCTTGTTTTCTTAAAACAGAAATAAAGGTTTTGATTGCACATTCTACTTCTTTTTTAGAAGCACATTTATTCTTGTTTGCATTGGCGAGTTTTTGAAAGTTTTCCGCTTCTTTTCCTTTTAACGTGGGTGTTTTTGAAATCGCTGTTGCCATTTTACCTTCTCCTATAAAAAAGTTACTTTAAATATTTATTTAATTTTCTTATCGGTTAGTTTCATTGCTTACTATATTATACCAGATTTTAATAATATCTTCAAGGTTTTTTCAAAAAAGATAATGAAATATTCCCTGACCAAAAATTTATTACCCTTATTGTCTTAATGTGTTTTGCTTTTGGATAATGTTTGATTATGGAAGCGTTAAGTTTGCTGTTTTCATATTGTAATAATTTAGCCTGAATTGTTCTTATGGTTCCAACCCAGAGGAATACAACAGCTGCTCTTAAAGCATTGATTTTAAGACATTCTATAGATTCTTTGACATAATTGAAAGGGTATGTTCCAGATACCGGAATTATTGACTTCCTAATCCACCTATTACGTTTGGAGACAGGCTTCAGAATCTGAGGTTAAAAAAGCAAATCCATCAAAAACAGTTGGCCCGGATGATAGGTGTAAACAGGGAAACTATCCGCAGGTATGAGAATAATTTAACCAGGCCGGATAAACATATCAGGGCACAGCTTGAGGAAATACTGGATATGTAGTTTTAACGTTGGAAGACACCACCACAAAGCACCAAAAAAGGTGTGGTATAGTTGGATTTTCAAGAGCACTTGATAAATTATTAACAAATTTATAAAATGTATTTATAACCCATGGAAAATAAAACTAAAGGTCAAGTCGAATCACAAATCTGTGAAGCAATAATTAAATTCGAGAAAGAATATATGGGTAGAGGACCTACGGAAACTAAAACTTATATTCTAAGAGATATGATTTTTGTGCGGCTCAAAGGAGTACTTACTCCGGCAGAAGAGCAGTTATCGAAAAAAGCCGAAGGTGCTGATATGATTAAAAGAACTCGACTGTTATTGCTTGAAACCGCTAGACCTTTACTTGAAAAAGTAATCCATGAAATATCGGGATGTAAAATCAAAAGTCTTCATACGGATATAAGCACAAAAACCGGAGAAAGAATACTGGTTTTTAGTTTGGACAGAAATTACGAAGAGGAATTTTTATAACTTTAAAATTTATCTTGAAAATGTATTTTTAATTTAGTATTGTAATATTATCAGTTTTAGGTTTGGGTAGACTTTTAGAATGCCCTCTTTTAGGGCTGTTTTTAAGTAAGCCAACATACTATTTCAATCTCTTATAAAAGGGGTGGGAATATGATGTTGGTTTTTTTATTGTGGGAGATTTTGAAATGGGAAAGGAAAAAGAACAGATAGAATTTGCAATAAGTGAAAGGGTAGGGGATATCCTGGATGTCCAAATGGGCGAAGGTAGCGATCATATAACAACAAATATTAACGATGAAGCTATACTTATTAGATTAAAAAACGCTCTTTCTCTCGCAGAAAGATATGTAATGAAAAACCCTGAGGGAGCTAAAGCAATAAAGGAGTTGAAAGAAAAGATAATCGAAAACGTTAAATCACAACTTGAAAATATAATTAAGGAACTAACAAACACAAAAGTAACTAATATTTATTCTGATATAAATACTAAAACAGGAGAGAGGATAATAGTGATTACTGTTGACGAGAATTTAGAAGAAAAATTTAAGAGAAGATAATGAAAAATCTTAACTAAACAACTATGAATATTGACACTAAATGGTACCAATTGTCAGTTGAGGAAGTTCTAGCGAAGTTATCCTCAACTATAACCGGGCTTACTGATGAGGAAGCAGAAAAAAGGTTAGATGAATTTGGCCCCAACCAACTTGTTACCCGTAAACCAGAAAGTTTGTTTATTATTTTTTTAAGACAATTTCAAAGTCCGCTTATATACATACTATTAATTGCTGCAATTATTTCGTTTTTCTTCGGAAAGATGTCAAATGTGGCTGTTATTTTTGCAGTTCTTATGGTTAATGCAATAATGGGATTTATTCAGGAAAGCCGTGCCGCCAAGTCAATGGAATCCCTCAAAGAACTTGCCGCACCGAAAGCAAAGGTTTTGCGTGAAGGCAGGCATATGGAAATATCTACAAGAAATATAGTTCCAGGTGATGTTATTTTACTTGAGTCAGGAACAAAGATTTCTGCAGATGCAAGGGTAATTGAATCAATAAGGTTGCAGGTAAATGAGGCTTCTCTTACCGGAGAATCACTGCCAGTTTTCAAAATTTCTGATTCTATCAAAGCAGATACAGGACTTTCCGACAGAATAAACACGGTCTATTCTGGTACAATAGTAGTCTCTGGTAGAGCTAAGGCAGTAGTTGTTGCTACAGGAATGAATACAGAAATTGGAAAGATTGCTGAAATAATTCAAACCACGCCAGAACCCAAAACACCTTTCCAGCGGAAAATGGAGGGGCTGGGAAAAATTATCATCATTGTTGTTGTAATACAGATAACATTGGCCTTTTCCATAGGTTATTTTTTAAGGGGAATGAATTTTTATGATATATTTATGGTTGCATTAAGTCAGATGGTATCCTCAATTCCGGAAGGTCTGCCGGTTGCCGTAACAGTTGCGCTTGCTGTTGGAATGCAAAGAATGGCAAAAAGAAAAGCATATATAAGAAAGCTGGCAGCAGTAGAAGGGCTTGGAAGCGCTACTGTAATATGCTCTGACAAAACAGGTACCCTTACCCGTAACGAAATGACATCAAAGCGTATGGCAACAATAGACAAAGAAATAGAGATTCCGGGTGTCGGATATAATATAAATAACCCTATTGATTTAGAAAACGAAGATGATATAAAACATTTACTAAAAATTGCTGCACTTTGTAATAATGCTTATGCAGAAAAGCTCTCCGAAAAGAGCACCGAGTTAAAAGTTGATGGAGATCCTACGGAAATTGCTTATCTTGTTTTAGCGATGAAAGGTGGTATAGATTTAGAACATCTTGAAATTCATTACCCAAGGTTAGATGAAATCCCTTTTGAATCACAATTGCAGATGATGTTGACCAAACACGAAGCATCCGAAGGCAAACACATTATATGTGTTAAGGGCGCTCCGGAAAAAATCATAGAATTTTGTGGTTTTTATATTCAAGATGGTAAAATATCTCCTTTGACAGACCCTCTGCGTAAGAATTTATTAGATAAATCAGAATCTCTGGCAAAAGAGGCCTTAAGAGTTTTGGGATTTGGTTTCTTAGAAACAGAGACTAAGAATGTTGAGCCGAAGGCAAAATCCCGATTTATCGGGGATGAAAAATTAGATATTGCATCTTTGAAGGACAAACTTGTTTTTATAGGTTTGATAGGAAACATTGACCCACCAAGAGAAGAGGTTAAAGAAGCAATTAAATTGTGTCAGAAAGCAGGAATAAGAACAATGATGATTACAGGCGACCATCTCTCAACCGCCGAGGCAGTAGCTATTGAGTTAGATATACAGAAAAAAGAACAAAAGGGAATCACTGGAGATGTTTTGAATTTTATGACTGACGAAGAACTGGATAGTGTTGTACAAAATTTCAATGTTTTTGCCAGGATTGAACCAAAACATAAGTTTCGCATTGTTCAGTCGCTACAGAGGCAGAATGAAGTAGTTGCAATGACTGGCGATGGAATTAACGATGCTCCAGCCATTGCATCGGCAGATATAGGTGTTGCTATGGGAATAATAGGGACAGATATAGCAAAAGAAGCAAGCGATATGGTTATTGCTGATGACAATTTTGCAACTATTGTTAATGCGGTAGAGGAAGGCCGCGGCATAACTGCCAATATGCGAAAAACACTACTATATTTGTTATGTGCAAGCAATACCGAGATTCTGACATTATTAACCGCCTTATCTGTGGGAAGCGATTTGCCGTTACTTCCGCTACAAATTCTATGGATAAATTTAGTTACTGAGGGTGCGCTCACAGTAAATCTTATAATGGAACCCAAAGAAGAAGATGTAATGCACCAACCACCTGACAAGAAAAATGAACCAATAATAACAAAACACTTGCTTAAACTTTTATTATTTCGCTCACCAATTATGGCAGCAGGAATAATAGGTCTTTTCTTATATGAAATAACAAGGGGACAGGGATTACTTTACGCTCGTACAGTTACATTTACAACACTTGCTTTTACTCAGTGGGTTAACGGCATCAATTGTCGTTCCGAAAAAAAATCTATATTTAAAATGCCATTTTTTAGCAACAAATATTTAATCGCAGGTCTTACAGTTGGCATTATTTTACATCTGTCAGTGCTTTATGTTCCATTTTTACAACAACTTTTTTCTACTACTCCTATATCATTGACTGATTGGCTAAAGATAGTTTTAGTTGGAAGTACTATATTCTGGGCAGAAGAAATAAGAAAATACGTTGCCGGCAGAGTAAAAAACGAATCGGAGGTTTGTTAAGAAGGTGGAGAAATGGCAAAAATTTATATTATTGATGTTACTAACCGTGATGGAGTACAGACAGCACGGCTCGGATTAGCAAAATTAGAGAAAACATTAATAAACATTTATCTCAATGAAATGGGTATTTTTCAGTCAGAGTTTGGTTTTCCTGTTACAAGACATGAGATAAACTATCTTAATGCTAATTTAGAACTGCAAGAATCAGGATTACTTAAACCAATCAGATTAAGTGGTTGGTTGCGTGCTACAGTAGGAGATGTAGAAACAACATTTAAAAATGTACCTAAACTGAAACATATGAATATATCAATATCTACTTCTGACCAGATGATAACTTATAAGTTTCAAGGTAAACTTGACCACAAATCAGTAATAAAAGAGATGGTTGAAGCATTAAGATTAGCCAAACAGTCAGGTGCTGAAACAGTTGGAGTAAATGCTGAAGATGCATCAAGAACAAGAATGGAGTATTTAACAGAATTTGCGTTAGCAGCTAAAGAAAACGGTGCTGACAGAATAAGATATTGTGATACTTTAGGGTATGATTCACCTGATACTATATATGAGCGAATTTTTAAATTAGCAGAAGCAGTAAAGATACCTATTGAACTACATTGTCACAATGATTTAGGTATGGCTGTTGGCTGTTCGGTGATGGGTGCAAAAGGTGCTATTGATGCCGGTGTAGATGCTTATGTAAATACCACTGTAAACGGTATTGGTGAAAGGTGTGGTAATGCTGATTTAGTTGGCTGTATTCTTGCCATAAAAAAATCAAGTGGTTTTGCTAATAAATACATACTTGATGAACGTGTTGATTTAAGTAAATCATGGAAAATTACAAAATCTGCAAGTTATGCGTTCGGTGTTGCTATAGCAATAAACCAGCCGGGGATAGGAGCAAACGCTTTTGCCCATGAATCAGGTATTCATGCTGACGGTGCCCTAAAGGACTGGCGGAACTATGAACTCTACCACTATGAAGAACTTGGCAGGGGTGAACCTGAAATAATTGAGTTCAAAACAGATGAAGAAGCGACAAAAATACTTGAATTAGCACGCTATGCTAATGTTCATACACAAAAACCTTTAACCAACGACGAATTACGATTTATTGCAAAATATCCTGAACAGGCAAGAAAGATTTTAACAGTAACACCGTGAAGCTGTGAATGTTTTATCTTCTGGATGACTGATTATGGAAATAAAGACCAATTTTTTGGTTATAGGTAGCGGTATTGCTGGATTAAGTTTTGCATTGAAAGCTGCTGCTTACGGTCAGGTAACAATAATCACTAAACGAAATTTATACGAGAGCAATACATATTATGCTCAAGGTGGAATTGCTGCTGTGTTCAGCAAAGAAGATTCTTTTTCTGCTCATATCAAAGATACACTAAAAACAGGAAATGGTCTTTGTAATAAAGATATTGTTAAATTGGTTATAGGAAATGGTCCGGAACGAGTAAAAGAACTGATTAACTACGGTGTTAATTTCAGTTTAAGTAAGAATGACAAAAGACAATTTGACCTTTCTCTTGAAGGTGGACACTCGCAACGACGCATACTTCATGTTGCTGATATTACTGGTAAAGAAATTATGTCCAAACTTGCAGAACAGGTAAAGAAAAATAAAAATATCACTGTATACGAAGAATGTGTTGCGATAAATTTAATCACAGATTCAAAAACAGAAAAGAAAAGATGCTGGGGTGCTTATGTATTAGATAAGAAGAAAGGAATTATTCATACTTTTCTTGCCCAAATAACCGTACTGGCAACCGGGGGTGTTGGTAAAGTATATCTCTATACATCCAATCCTGATGTTGCTACTGGTGATGGTATTGCTATGGCGTATCGTGCTGGAGCAAAAATTGCTAATATGGAATTTATGCAGTTTCATCCAACCTGTCTTTATCATCCACTGGCAAAATCTTTCCTGATTTCCGAGGCTGTTCGTGGAGAAGGTGGAATCCTTCGGTTATCTGACGGAACAGCTTTTATGAAAAGATATCATCCATTAAAAGAACTTGCTCCGAGAGATATTGTTGCTCGTGCCATAGACAATGAATTGAAACAATGTGGTGAAGATTGTGTTTTCTTAGATATAACTCATAGAAAACCAGTATTCATAAAAAAGAGATTTCCAAATATTTACCGAAAATGTCTTTCTTTTGGAATTGATATAACTAAAGAACTTATTCCAGTGGTTCCTGCGGCACATTATCTCTGTGGCGGGGTAGTTACTAACGAATATGGAAGAACCAGTATAAATAAGTTGTATGCTATCGGTGAAGTTGCCTCTACTGGATTACACGGAGCTAACCGACTTGCATCAAATTCGCTTTTAGAAGCGCTAGTTTTTGCTCATCAATCAGCAAATATGGTAAAAGAAGAAATTAAAACAAAAGATTCTTTTCCAAGAGTTCCTTCTTGGAATATTGGTGGTGCTGTAGATAGTAAAGAAGCTGTAATAGTGGCTCATAACTGGGATGAAATCCGTCGCTTAATGTGGAATTATGTAGGTATTGTACGCACAAATAAAAGACTTGAACATGCTAAACGAAGAATTAAACTTCTCCAAAAAGAAATCCATCGGTACTATTGGGATTTTACTATTACCGGTGATTTAATTGAACTACGCAATATTGCTACAGTAGCTGAACTAATTATCAGGTCAGCAATACAGCGTAAAGAAAGTCGGGGTTTGCATTATAACCTTAATTATCCGAAAGAGGACAATATTCACTGGAAAAAGGATACAATAGTATAAAAATACAAATTCTTGCAAGGAGGCAACAATATGGCTACACCTGTAGAAAAATGGGTTGAAGAACAAGCAAAATTAACTAAACCGGACAAAATCTGGTGGTGTGATGGTTCAGAAGAAGAAGCACATAAACTTATAGAAATTGGGATAAAAGAAGAAAAAATTAATAATGTCCCCATATTCCAAGAATTAAACCAAAAGATCTGGCCTAAGGCGTATTATCACAGAAGTCATCCAACAGATGTTGCTCGTACCGAACATTTGACTTATGTCTGTCATCCGGACCTGCCTAGTCGGCAGACAGGTAAAGATACAGCAGGGCCAAACAATAACTGGATGGAACCAAATGAAGCGAAAAGTTTGATGACAAAACTTTCTGATGGTTGTATGAAAGGAAGGACAATGTATGTTCTTCCGTATATGATGGGAAACACGGATTCTCCTTATGCAAAAGCGTGTGTTCAACTGACCGATAATTCCTATGTGGCAATCAGTATGAGAATTATGACCCGCATGGGAAAACACATAATTGAGAAGATTGGAAATTCAGAAAATTTTGTGAAAGGATTACATTCTTGTGGTGATTTTGACCCGAACAAGCGGTTTATTATGCATTTTCCTGATGAACATCTGGTCTGGAGTATTGGTTCTGGTTACGGAGGAAATGCACTATTAGGTAAGAAATGTTTTTCGTTACGAATAGCCTCCTGGCTCGGATTAAAAGAAGGTTGGCTTGCCGAACATATGGTAATAATAGGTATCCAGTGTCCAAATGGTGATATGACCTATGTATTAGCAGCTTTTCCCTCTGCTTGTGGTAAAACTAATTTAGCAATGCTTGAGTCAACTTTACCGGGATATAAAGTATGGACTGTAGGTGATGATATTGCCTGGATAAACATAGGTCCTGATGGTAGATTTTATGCTATTAATCCTGAAATAGGGCTTTTTGGTGTTGTCCCGGGAACTTCTATGAAAACTAACCCAAACATGATGAAATCTTTAAAAGCAGACAACTTCTATCCAACATTGATCACGAACTCTGCGTTGAATACAGACACGAAAGAACCGTGGTGGGAAGGGCTGGATGGTCCTGTAGCGAAAAATTTAATTGATTGGCAAGGAAACCCATGGGACAGTTCAGAGGGAACCAAAGCCGCACATCCTAATTCGCGGTTCACTGTCTCCATCTATAATTCACCAACACTTTCAAATGAATTTGATAATCCCAAAGGGGTACCAATTTCTGCGATAATAATTGGTGGAAGAAGAACTCAACGGATACCGTTAATAGTAGAAGGTTTCAACTGGGAACACGGTGTATTCATTGGTACAAGAACGGGTTCGGAAACAACCGCTGCTGCTACAGGTTTAAAAGCCGGGGTCAGAAGAGACCCAATGGCAATGCTACCTTTCTGTGGTTATAATATGGGTGATTATTTTCAACACTGGCTCAATATCGGCAGGAAAGCGTCTAATCCGCCCAAAATTTTTACTGCTAACTGGTTCAGAGTAGATGAAAATGGTAACTTTCTCTGGCCAGGATTTGGAGAAAATATCCGTATTTTAAAATGGATAATTGACCGTGTCCACAACAATGTTTCTGCAAAAGAGACACCAATTGGTTTAATACCAAATTATGAAGATTTAGAACTATCAGGAATAAATTTAACAAAAGAAATGTATGATAAACTTTTTGCAATAAACATTAACGAATGGAAACAGGAAATTGATGATATAGAGAAATTTTTAAATCAGTTCGGTGCGCGGATGCCAAAAGAAATCTGGGCTGAGTTCAAGGATTTAAAATCAAAACTTTATATTTAAACTATTAAACAAAACAGGAGGGGTTATGACAATTTCATCAAGAGCAAAAATAATTAATCCATCACCTACTCTGGCGATAACAGCCAAAGCAAACAAAATGAAAGCAGAAGGGATCAATGTTATAAGTTTTGGTGCAGGGGAACCTGACTTTGATACACCCGTATTTATAAAAGATGCAGCAAAAATTGCCCTGGATAAAGGGTTCACAAAATATACTCCGACATCAGGAATTATAGAGTTGAAGAAAGCTATTTGTGAAAAGTTTAAAAAAGATAACACTCTTGAATACTCTACAGAAGAAACCCTTGTTTCCTGTGGTGCAAAACACTCTATTTTTAATATTATTCTTACCTTATGTGATGAAGATGATGAAGTAATAATTCCGTCTCCTTATTGGGTAAGTTATCCGGAAATGGTAAAAGTAGCAGGAGCAAAACCTGTCATAATTAAGACACATCAAAATTTCAATTTCAAGATTACCTTGCATCAGTTAAAAGAAGCAATAAGTTCAAAGACAAAGATTTTTATTTTGAATTCACCGTCAAATCCAACCGGGATGGTTTATAATGAATCCGAATTGAAATCACTTGCTAAGGTAATAGTTGATTCTGGAATTTACTGTATTTCTGATGAAATTTACGAAAAAATAATATATGATACTAAACACATAAGTATAGCTTCACTTGGTGAAGAGATAAAAAAACTCACTCTGGTTGTGAATGGTGTTTCAAAGTCATATTCAATGACCGGCTGGAGAATAGGTTATGCTGCAGGACCCAAAGAAATTATTCAGGCAATGTCCAACCTGCAGGACCATTCTACTTCAAACCCAACTTCAATTGCACAATATGCAACTGTTGAAGCATTGAAAGGTTCACAACAAGAACTACAAAAAATGGTTTCTGAATTTGAGAAAAGACGTGAGTATATGGTTGATACAGTAAATTCTATAAACGGTATTTCTACAATAAGACCCGATGGTGCGTTTTATTGTTGGATAAATGTCTCCAGATTAATCGGTAAGAATTTTGATGATAAAACTATTAAAGATTCTTTAATTTTAACTGATTTACTTTTAACTGAATCTAAAGTTGCAGTAGTCCCTGGAGTTGTTTTCGGTGATGATGATTTTATTCGTCTCTCTTATGCAACTTCTATGGAAAATATTGTTGAAGGTTTGTGAATTTTGGGGACACATCACTTAATTATTTTTAGGTTATTATGAATAATATAGTTTTTTTATATTTTCCGTCGATATATCATCGGTAAAAAAGTCAGGGTCGCTTATTAGGCGATTTGCGTAACTGGACGTAAGAGAAACAGCCGATTTAAATGTATTTTTGAAGATTATCATAGAAGTTTTCGTGAGTTGCTATAGCGTATAAATAAACCGTCGCTTCTTTGCTGTTATATTCGTA
>MNXB01000079.1 GCA_001871125.1 Elusimicrobia bacterium CG1_02_37_114 | reverse complement strand
TTTTTCTCTGTGCTAACCTATCGTTTTGTAATTTCTGGTATAGTTTTGTTAACTCTGTTTTTATATCGTCGTACTTTTTTTTAGTCAGCTCGGTCCTTATTCTTTTTAAATCTGTCAGATAAAATTCGTCCTTTTTTAAATGCAGGGCATGTATTCTAAGTTTCTTCACCCAGGGGTCTTCAAAAAAATTATCAATAACGTAATGTCTCCTGTAAAGGTAATTTAACTCCCGCTCAATCAATCCGCAACAGTCTTTCAATTCCATATTAAGAGACTGGAGTTCCCTGGCGGTCAATTCAAGATTCGTTTTAGTATGCCTGATGTTTTTTTCCGTCCTGACTATTTCTGATTGCAGTTTTTCCAGTTCGGACTCAATGCGATTAATTTCATTTCGTATATTTTTTTCCTTTTTCTGTAACTCTTGCTTTTTTAGATCTTCTTCCTTAATCTGCTGTTCTAATTTTTCTAAATCCTTAGAACCGTTTTTTATTTCCTTTTCATATTTTTTAATCAAAGTATCGTATTCGCCAGCGTAAGCACACAACGATATTGATAAACAAAAGACTGGAATAAAACTACGAAGTAAACCATTTTTCATAAACAATTATTGTTATCACCGCAGAAAAAGATGTGACTGTCACCAATATAACATCAGGTATAGATAATAAAACAAATCTATCTTTAAGCATTAGTAAACTTAATATCACAAACATTGTAATCCCCGATATTACACTTATTAATCCCGTAAACAATTTGTAGTCGTATAATATTTCTTTAAACACTTTCTTATTTGTACTTAAAAAAACCTCAACAAGTTGAGGCATCCATTTGGAAGCCCAAACTTGTTTGGGGATTTTTATAATTTCCATATACCGTAAAAAAACAACGGTCAACAACAGGATATAAACTATAGCTAAATTCAACTTAAATATTAGATCGGTAAACTTTACTAACGAACTCAAATTATCAATAATGGCAAGCAAATCCTTATCAAAACCGACTTCCTCAATACCGTCTACCTGACTGAGCTGGACGGATAAATTTTCTACGGCACTTCCGGTTATTTCAAGCGGTGCAATAGAAAAAGCATCCGGGAAGGGATTACCTTCAGTAATGAGTATTTCTTTCTCCAGTCCGATAAGTTTTTCTTTAACCTTTTCCTTAGACAAAAAAATACAAGACCTTACATTATAGAGACTGCGTATTTTGCTGTCAATCACTTCCGGTTTGTCATAATTCAATTTCAAAAAAACGGCTATTTCAAACCTGGACGTCAGACTTTTGTGGTACTCAAATAAATTCTTTCTTGCGAATGTTATGAATGCGAACAGGTTTGTAACCACTATAAAAAATAAAACAATGTTTATATAATTTTCAATAATAGTTTTTACTACCCTGTAACAATTGTTAACAAAATTCTTCATAGCGCTTTGCTCCTAACAATTCAATCGTATTTAGAGTATTGAGAAACGCCCTGTATTGAAGTTGCGGCAATGTTTTTTCTAATCTGTCATTAAACTCCTTCTGCCAGTACCATATGTCCTGTATTACCCCCACAACTATATCTATATTGACCTTGGGTAACAGGAAATGTTTTTGCCCTAATTCCTGCATAAAATTAGCGAATTTAGGGTCGTTTGATATACCTAAAATAGGTATTCTAAGGACCGCTCCGATTATTAACCCGTGCAATCTTTGAGAGATAATGAAATCAACATTTGATAGAATATTGTATAATTCTCCGGGATTATTCCATCTAACAGCATTTGCTTTTGAGTCAAGGTTCCTGATTATTTCAAGTGAAAAGTACAAATCCTGCTCAAGATGAAATGGCACAAATATTAACTCCACGTCAAGCCGTTTTATGATTGACTGACAGAATTGACTGAGAATTAATATCTGTTCATTCACCGAACTGCTCGGTCTGCGGAGTATCATGCCTATTCTATTTATTTTCTTACTGACATACCTGTTAATCGGCTTAATAAAAATGTTAAGCGCCGGGTCACCGGAAAGTATTAAATTTCCGTTTATACCAGTATCCTTCAAAAAATCGAATGAACCCTTTGACCTTACCGTTATTTTATCTACGAATTTCAAAATTATTCGTAGAATACGTTTATTAAATTCATACGTTATGGGACCAAATTCTACCCCGTAAAGTATAATTTTTTTAAATAACATTCTTGCAATAACAATCAAAATCAGATAATAGTATAAACTTGGACTGCTGGTAATGTCCTGATACAATCCTCCTGAACAAATAAGTAAATCACAACCTTTAATTGCACGGACTACACTTATCGGGTTCCATCTGTAAACTGCGGATACATTAAAACTTCTGGCTGTTTCTACCGGGTTACTTGAAAGAACGGTAATCTGGACGTCCTTAATTTCTTTAGTGACGTTGTTTATGATGCTTTCAAGTATTAACTCATCACCCGCATTCTGAAATCCAAAATAACCGGCAACCGTTATTTTTTTAACCATGTCTTTCTCACCAAAGTGAAACAGTAAATCAACAATAAATTAGATAATCCTGCGGACAAGGTAATTATCAATCCGATACCAAATCCATAGAATGTTCTTAAGAACGTTACTGTTAATGGTGTATGTGCATGAATAAAACTATTAATTATTGAAATCTGACCCGCTAAACCCATCAGAATCAGAATTCTGTTATTGCTCCATAGACCCAATAACATTATCGGATGTCCGATAAGAAATTCTTTAAACCTGGGCCTGACACCGAGCATCTCTTCCAGCGAGAAACGGAACTGTGTTTCCAGACCGGTGATTTGCATGTAATTTCCACTGCGGGCAAACATAAAGACAATCCCTGCTAAAAGGAATACGGATAATACAATAGATGCGATTTTTACGTTACTGTTCAAAAATATTTTTATTTCTTCAAATGAATACAAAAAAGGTACAGCAAGAATAAAAGGTAAAATAAAGGAAGGTTTTATACCCCTGAATTCGTCTAATTTTACCAGAAAAACATAATCGGACAATAAACTGCTTATTAGAAATCCCCCTGCCAGATTAATCA
Organism: Elusimicrobia bacterium CG1_02_37_114; assembly: GCA_001871125.1. GTDB lineage: Bacteria > Elusimicrobiota > Endomicrobiia > CG1-02-37-114 > CG1-02-37-114 > CG1-02-37-114. The sequence goes on along the minus strand of MNXB01000079.1, from coordinate 9,947 downwards.
AGCAAATATATATAAATCTCATAATAGGATTTTTTTTACCCTTTTTTAATACATAACTTAATGAGAACACCGGGAAACCTACAGCAATAAGAAAAGCAATGCTCTTACTCAAACTGTCAGGTAAACCTCCAGATACCTGGCCCGGCACTTCCAGGGGTGTATCAAAAACAAACCCTGATTCTTTTAACTTCTTACACAACAAACCAAGATAATTCAGGTTCTCTTCCAAACTAATATTGTCAATAAAATCAAAATATAAAACCCGGCAATTTCTCTCCCTTACTGCTCTATTCCACCTGCTAAGAATTGTATTAATTTCATGTTTTACCAAAAACAGATTCCTTTTAGAAAGTTCTATACGGTGGGCTCTTAATATCTTATCAGACATTCTCCTGAATTTTTTTTGAAATGACTCTATACCCGGACTGAATTCAACCAGAGTTACTCTCTTGTTTTGTAATATTAACTCTCTGGTGACATTCTCATTAACTTCTCTATCAATAAGAAAACATGAAAAATTCTCCGGCAAATCTTTTGGCACCAATGCCTGTTCACTGAGTTTATATATTGTTTTAAACCCGTTCTGTTTTATCTTCCTGACTTTGTCAGGAAGATAACCTAAATACATACTGTTTATATCAGGTATCCTTCTGACATCCAGTATTGTCCATTGCCTGTCATTCTGAAGAATATCAGGCTTAATTACACAACCTGTCTTTTTTTCTATGACCGCCGCAAGATAATCTGCAAAATCGCCTTCACCAACAATAATACTTTCCGGATGTGTTGCTAACTGTTCAGGTAAGATATTTAGAGTTCTAAACTTATTAATTTCAGAAGCTGAGAGGTAAGTTATTTTACCAAGTTTCTCCAGCGAAGCCACAGTTTCTTCTTCAAGGACTATGGATGTTACGTCTGTTTTACGTATTCGCTTAAAAAACTCATTCAACTGATAATTTTCTTTATTGCATATTCTCTCTATCTGATTAAATTCAATGCAGAGTTCTATCTTATTATTTTTCTGTTCAAAACGATACCTGACAAGTAGACGGCTTACCGCCCAGCCGGCAATAACAAAAACAACCAGACATATTAAAATCTTTTTCATAAATGTAGCTATTTTAATTTTATATTTTCGCCGTTAATATCAAGAATACTTGCCTTCTATCTAAATTACTGTCTATTTTTATTCTGATATTCTTTAAGTTCCATTAATTATTTTTCAAGTGAGTTAAGTCGTATATAAAGTCTTACTAATCGGTTATTAAATATATATTCCCCGCGTTCATCACCGGATTTTAATACATTTAGTTCTTTCATACGTTGGAGAAAATTATTAAATTTTCGTTTTTCCACATCAGAAAGTCCTTTTTCAATAGTATTCTTTTGAAAAGATAAGTCGAATTTTTCTTTACCGAGTCTAGCAAGAATTGAATGATAATCCTTACTACGCAAAGCTTTATAAACCTGCTGGTCAACAAACCTCTTTCCAATATCTTCTGCAGCAGCTAAAATGCCTTTAAGTGAATCATCTCTATCAATAATATCATCTTTATCCTTCCAAAAAACAATATCTCCTATGATATGCATAATTTTAGGAAATCCGGCTGAATAATGGCAAAGAAATGACATGGCTTCATCATTAACCTTAATGTCTACAGAGTTAAAGGTTTTGTTGAAAAAATCTTTCATCTCACCTTCATCCATTGGCTTAATTTCAACTATATCAAAAATTCGTTCAACCGGCTGGTGATGTTTAATCATTTCCCGTCTACGTTCTTCTACTCCACAAAGCATAAGCATTAAAGGCAAAGGTTTCGGGCTAAGAGCATTTTCATCTACTAAACTCTTTATAAAATGAGCAAACTTTTCATTCTCTGTAATTCCATTTATTTCATCTAAGATTAACATTATCCCTTTAATTCCATTTTCTTGAAGACGATTAAAAAGTTCACGTAAAAAAGGCAAATATCCATGTGAAAGATTTGGTGCATCTGCTTTTAATGCCTCAAAGTTGATACTAAAACCAAAAAGATCCTGTTTCCCAATATATCTTGATAATGAATTTCTCACTTTTTCAGTAATTGTGGGTTCGTAAATCTGAGATTTAATTACTGCTTCTACTGTCTTTGTAGCCACATCCTCTAATGTTTCTGCTCCCCCCAGAAAAACATGTATGCCTATTATATGATTATTTTTTTCTCCATAGTAACGCATAAAACCAGCCAAAGAACTCTTTCCAATTCCATATTCACCTATGAGAAAAATTGACTGTGGTTTTCCTAGTTCAACCTGCCCTATAGCTCTTATAACTTGGTTAATTTCCTTTATCCTACCTATAAAAAACTCAACAGGCACAGGTTGTCCGGGATAAAATGGACTTCTACCTTTAGTTATATTATTCATATGAAACATCCTCCTTTATCTTTCAATTTTATAAATGTAGATTTTAGCGTTAAAAAAGCATCCTAAAGTGAAAAAATAATTTTTGAAACTCCAGTGAAAGAACTGAAAATAGAACTTATCCTATTTCTCTTAAATATTTAGCCGCTTCTTCGGGAGAAGTAGGGTTTATGTAAAACCCTGTGCCCCACTCAAATCCCGCTACCTTAGTAAGTTTTGGCATAACTTCAAGATGCCAGTGATAATGTGACAGATGAGTTTCCTTAAGAGGACTTGTATGCATCAAATAATTATACGGTGGCTCACCGAGTGTATTATTTATCTTTGAAATGATACTTTTTAATATCTGTGTTAACATTACTGCTTCATGTTTCTGCAAATCTTCAAACTGCGAGTCATGTTTCTTGGGTAATATCCATATCTCAAACGGAAACCTTGAAGCAAAAGGACATAGCGCGACAAAATCATCGTTTTCAATGACTATCCTCTGTTCGTTTTCAAGTTCCTCCCTGATAATATCACAGAATACGCATCTCTGTTTATAATCGTAATACTGTTTGGCTCCCTGTATTTCCTGCTGGACACGTATGGGAACCATCGGCAGTGCAATAAGTTGTGAGTGTGGATGCACTAAACTTGCTCCTGCAGCGGTTCCCTTGTTTTTGAATATAAGTATATATTCAAATCTTATATCCCTTTTGAGGTCCATAATCCTGTCGCGGTATGCCCAGATGATGTCTTCTACATTTTTATCATCAAGTTCTGATAATTCTTTTTTATGTTCAGGGGTCTCAATGATTACTTCATGTGCTCCTACACCATTCATTTTGTCATACATCCCCTCACCTGAACGTTCAGGAGAATCTTCCACTTTCAGCACAGGATATTTGTTTGGTACAACTCTAACCCACCATCCCGGTTTGTCCTTTTGTGTCCCAAACTTACGGTAGGCAAGGACTTCAGAAGGAGTTAAATGTTCATTTCCCGGGCAGAACGAACATATTTTACCCTCTTCATCCTCAGATTCTTTACCAAAATCACTCGGTATGCGCCCTCTTTCCGAAGAAATTATAACCCACCTGCCTATAACAGGGTCCCGTCTTAATTCAGGCATAATTCACTCCTCTGTATTTGATTCTGTCTCTTCTGTTTCAGCAGCCTCTGCTGGTGTAAACTCTTCTAAAGAAGGTAATTCTACGAGATTCCTTAAACCAAAATATCGCAGGAAATCCTGTGTTGTCCCGTAAAGCAAAGGTCTGCCGACTGTTTCTTTACGACCGACTATACGTATTAACCTTCGTTCCAATAAAGTTTCCAGTACACTGACAATTTCTACACCGCGTATTTCTTCTATCTCTGCCCTTGTTATAGGCTGTTTATATGCAACAATTGCCAGGGTTTCCAGAGCAGATGTTGAAAGTTTTAGTGTTATACGGTCTTTTAATAATTTGCGCACCCACGGGCTGTAATCGGACTTCGTGGCAAACTGGAAACCGTTTGCTATCTCGCGAACCCCAATGGCACTGTCTCTTTCAACATATTCTTTTTTTAACTCATCTATAATTTCCATTAACTGCTCTTTCGTCGCACCTTCAAATATCTCTTCAAATTTGTCAAGTGATATGGGTTTATCTGTAATAAAAAGTAATGCTTCAATAGATTTTTTTAATTCTTGTTTCGTTAGAAAATCCATAAAATTCCTTCCTTCCAGTCGGAAGCCCTATACTGTTACGGGATAGATTCTTATTTCACCGAATAATTTTGATTGTCGTGCCACTATTTGTTTTAATCTTATAAGTTCCAGTATTGCAAGAAACGAAACAACCGCTCCAATTCTTTTTATCTCGCGTATCAGAATATCTTTAAAACTTATATACTTTCTGCCCTGTCTGGCAGAATCCTCAAGCAAATCTAATATTTCACGAATTTTTTGCTCAATAGGTATTTCCTCATAAACAATCTCCTTAACATCCCCGGGCAATTCCTTCAACACACCCCTGAAACATTCAATTAAATCAAAAATTGTCGCTTCAAGCAGGTAGTCTTCTTCGCTCAGGACAGGCATTGATTTGTAATAGACACCCTGTTCATCCAATTCATGTGATGAAAGGAATTGTGCCACTTGTTTATACTTTTGATATTCCAGGAGTCTTTGGACAAGTTCTTCCCTCGGGTCGGGTCCGGTCTCCTCTTCAACAGCGGGTGAGGGTAACATTGTCTTTGATTTTATCTGCATAAGCGTTGCTGCCATCACAAGAAACTCTCCTGCTATGTCTAAATTTAATTCCTTCATAACCGAAATATAGTCAAGATACTCGGCGGTAATCTGGGAAACAGGTATATCATAAATATCCATATCATTTTTACGTATAAGGAAAAGTAAAAGGTCAAGCGGACCCTCAAATACTTCTAAGTGGACATCATAAGTCTTCTGGTTCATAAGGAACCTACTTTTGGTTCATATATCAAGTAAAATCCTGAAGGATTAACTCCAGGAATTAAGGGTTTACCCTTTTATAATTTCCTATACTCCAAGAAATCGTCCCGACAAATCGGGACGCTACGGGGATTCCCCAATTTATTGGGGTTATCCAGGGATTCCCCAATTTATTGGGGTTATAATTTCCTATGCTTCAAGAAATCCTGATTGCCTTCCGGACTTCATCCATAGTTTTCCCTGCAACAGCAGACGCTCTTTCCCTGCCTGTTTTTAGTACCTTTTCAATAAGATCTTTTTCTTTTAATATTTTTTCTCGTTTCTCTCTAACGGGATTGAGTACGGAATTAACTCTTTTACTCAATTCTTTCTTGCATTTCACACAGCCAATCTTACCGCTGTGACATTCTTTCTCAATTTCTTGACAGTTTTCAAAAAATATTTTGTTGAACGCAAAAACCACGCATTCGTCAGTGTGTCCTGTATCATCAACACGTATTTTTTTAGGGTCGGTAAACATCTGCTGGATTTTTTTGTCAACCACGGATTCACTATCAGACAGGTATATGGCATTGCTGTATGATTTTGACATTTTCCTGCCGTCAATGCCGGGCACGCGGGCTGACTCTGAAAGCAACGCCTGCGGTTCAGGGAATATACTGCCATAAAAATTATTGAACCTGCGTGTAATTTCCCTGCACAGTTCTAAATGCGGCAGCTGGTCTTCTCCCACAGGGACGACATTCGCCTTATAAATAAGTATATCCGCAGATTGTAAGACAGGATAGCCTAAAAAACCGTATGTTGAAATATCTTTGTCCTTAACTTCCTGCATTTGTTCTTTATATGTGGGACACCTTTCAAGCCAGCTGACCGGGACCACCATTGAAAGCAGTAAATGTAACTCGGAATGTTCAACAACATCTGATTGACGGAACAGGACAGACTTGTCCGGGTCAAGACCAACCGCTAACCAGTCAACCACCATCTCCCTTATGTTGTTCTGTAACTCTTTTGTATCAGCATAATGCGTGGTCAAAGCATGCCAGTCTGCAACCATATAGAAACATTCATATTCATCCTGCAGTCTCACCCAGTTATTGAGTGCGCCAATTAAATTACCGATATGAAGTTTGTCTGTCGGTCTCATACCTGAAAGTATTCTGCCTTTCTTAGACATGTATAACTATTCCTCCGCTTACTAACCAATGAACCAAGAAATTTACTATCGGACCTATTATGCTTGAAAGTAGTCCGCTCCACCACAGAAACAGTATAATAAAAAATCCATAGGGTTTGAGTTTTTCGTATTGATAAGCAATTTTTGCCGGCAGTAAACCGGTAATAACATTACCTCCGTCCAGTGGCGGGACGGGTATAAGATTAAAAACAGCAAGTAGAATGTTGATTTGAAGAAAAAAGACCAATAACGACATTATAACTTCAGATACACCGAATGACCTGGCAAGCCATAGGCAAAAGGAACTGATTATAGCAAGTAAAAAGTTTGCTGCCGGGCCGGCTAAACCTATCAACATCACGTCTTTTCTCATGTTGGATAATCTATGAGGATTAATGGGAACTGGTTTTGCCCAGCCGAACAGAATAGGCGAACGTGTAATTATCAGCAGCATTGGCAAAAGGACCGTTCCAAACATATCAATGTGTGCTATAGGGTTCAGGGTCAACCTGCCCATAAGTCGTGCTGTATCGTCACCCCGCTTATCCGCAACATAAGCATGAGCATATTCATGCACGGTTATGGCAAACAGTAAAAGGACAATTTGTGGCAAAAATTGATACATAGGGGTCAGGTCTCCCACGGGGTCAGGTCTCAACATTCAACAGATTTTTGGTATTTATTCATTATGTAGTCAACGTCTCTTTTATGAGTTATTAAATTTTGCTTTTTATTAACGTCAAGCAATATCTTTTTGAATAATGGTCCCGGTTTAAATCCCAATTTAATAAGGTCATCGCCGGTAACAAAATTTTTTCTGTACGAAAACTTTACAATTTTAAAAAAATCCTCGCTCCACTCAGGTAAATTCTTTACTGTCCTGTCGCCTTCAATGAAACTAAAAACAGAACAGATTTCATTAACTATTTTCCTGGACAATTTTAAAGATTTTAGTTTTAATTTTATCTTCTTTACAGACAAGGGATAAAATAATAATGCTAATTTTACCAGTACGGGAACTCCTTCACGGCGTAAAAATCTATGGTTCAGGATTTTGAGTTTATTTTGGGGTAAGGAAAAAATCGGTATCTTCATACCGTATTTTGCCAGTAATTTCAAACATTTACCTGTTTTTCTTTCGTCCAAAATTTTTATTAATTCCTGTGTTATTCTCTCCTGTGAAACGTTTGTCAGGTATTTATTTGCAACTGCTTCCTGGACAAGCAGCGATGTTTGTTGACTAAAACCCAGGTTAAATCTCACAATGAATCTCGCCCCTCTCAATATGCGGGTAGGGTCATCAGCAAAGCTCCGGGTATGCAATACACGCAGTTTTTTCTTTTTCAAATCGTCCAATCCGCCATACGGGTCAATCAACTCACCAAATCTATCAGCATTCAGACCTATAGCCATTGCATTTATGGTAAAATCCCGTCGTTTCAAATCATCGGTGATGCCTGCGGGCATTACGTCGGGTAATGCTCCCGGCTTTATATATATTTCAGAACGCGTATTGGCAAAATCCATATGCGTATTATCGGATAAAAAAATTGTCGCTGTATTAAACTTATGGTGAAATTCATAATCCCTGTGTTCCGTTACAGCCAGTATACGCTCAATAAATTCTTTAACAGGACAATTTTCAACTGCTATGTCCAGGTCATATTTTAATCTGTCAAAGAACAGGTCACGGACAGGACCGCCTACCAGATATGCTTCCGCACCAAGTTTTTCTGCTTCCCTGCCGACCAACTTAAGTAAATATATAACCTTCCTGGCATACGCACCGTTTAATAATTCCTTTAGATTCATACATTATTTACTTTTCAGATAATACTTTCTTCCCTGTTTTCTCTTCTCCTGTTATTAAAACTTCCACGAGATTGTCAAGACCAAAAAATATAACGGGAGTATATGAAAATTTTTGTTCTTTGAAAAAGAAATCGGGTAATTCCTTCTGAGCGTTTTCAAAATCTTCAAACATCTTTTTCTCCCAGCAGGGTCTATCCGAAACAAACAATGCCGGGTAAACAAAAGCTATTAGTTCTGCGGAAGGGTCCAGATAAAGGATAAAACGTTCAGCATAAAATGGCATACTGCATTCAGGACATACTACAACGTTCAATTCGCCTGCCAGTATTTTCTCTCTAAGTTCGGGGTCCTGTTGAACATTAATTGAACTATACAGTTCAACTTCAAATATATGTCCGCAGGGACATTTTACCTGGTCATAATTAGTAAATGACATAAGTAAAATAATACAAAAAAACCGACTATGAAGTCAAATTATTTATTATACATTATCATTATTTAGCAAGGCGGGGTTTTATCTACTCAATGAACCGTGTGTCATTCGGGAGTTGCTCAAGTTTGTACTACCCGAACAAGTTCGGGATTCCAATGGGGTTACGACACAGTCTGAAAGTGGGAATCTAATGTGTTTTATTACGTCCTCCATTAAGATTTCTTAACATTAATTGCACCAAATGTACTAAATAAGCACCTAAACCGGAAACTATATAAACAAAAAATAATATAAAAATTATGTTTTGCGGATAGGCATATATCAATAAAATCAGACAAACAAGAGGCAACAAAATACGCAAGGGTTTCGGACGGTTAAATTTGAGTTCCTTCAGATTTATGAACTTTATTTCAGAAACCATCAGAATAGAGAGCAGGAATAATATTATCGGCATAATATGTGAAAAGAATGGAACGGTGCTCATTACAACGGGTATACTTCTTTTAGTAACACCTAAATTATACATTTCGTATAAAATAACCATTGAAGCCAGAATTCCTGCTGCGACAGGTGTAGTTAATCCCCGATAAATATTTATCTTTCTGCCTTCAACTCCCATGTTTCTTATATTAAACCGTGCAAGACGGATTAAACTTGCCAATAAGTAAAACAAACATAAAATAAATCCCAAACGACCATGTTTGACAAGAAATAAATTATAAACTAACAAGGCAGGAGCAATTCCGAAGGAAACCATGTCAGCCAGAGAATCAATCTCTGCGCCAAATCTACTTACAGTTTTAGTGGCTCTGGCAATAAATCCATCAAGTACATCCATTAGTACAGCAGCCAAAATGGCCCACGAAGCAGTCTGGAAGTTACAACTAAATGTTTGTACTATTGCATAAAAGCCAAGACCAGCATTAGCAAAAGTTAACATTGTTGGCAGGACATAAATCAGATTGGTCATCTCAAATCTCCGCTATTATTGTTTTCCCTGCATAAACTTTTTGCCCGGTTTTTATTTTTAAATCTGCTCTATCGGATATGCACAAATCAACCTGAGAACCGAATTTTATCATACCTATTCTTTGCCCCTGAACTATGGATTCTCCTTCTCTACCCCAAAAAACTATTCTACGTGCCAATATCCCTGCAATCTGTTTAACAATGACATAGCTCCGGGAATCCTTATTCTTTATACTAATAGTATTCTGTTCGTTTCTTTTGTCGGCGTCCGATTTGTCAGCCGGTAAGAACTCGCCTTTCTTATAAACCACTGTTTCTATCACTCCGGTTATCGGGGAGCGCTGCACATGAACATTAAACACTGACATAAAAATCTTGACCAATATCATGCCATCCTGGGGCCTTATGTCAAAAACTGTCCCATCTGCTGGCGAAAGGATGCGCCTATCATTCTGCTGGATATTGCGTTCAGGGTCGCGAAAAAAATATATACAAAAGAGTATAAATAGACCGGAAATCCCCGTGAAAATATAAAACAATTTGTTAAGGTAAGTCAGGATATATGAAGCTAAAACCAGTATAACTAAAGTTTTTATTACCCTGACACCTTCTTTATTTACCAGCATATTCAGATTACCTAAGTGACAACATTATACTAAATTGATAAATTTCAATCAAATTTTTTAAAAGGGGGATTTTCCCCTTGACTTTTT
>MNXB01000062.1 GCA_001871125.1 Elusimicrobia bacterium CG1_02_37_114 | reverse complement strand
GGTGTTTCAACTTCTGCCGGGACAGGTGATTTCACTCCACCGACAGGCATTGCTCTCACTGTAGCAGACAAAGAGAATACTGAAAACGCCATCCTGCTCGCCTGGACACAGTCTTTTGCTGAGGATTTTGGTGGTTATCACATATACCGTGCAACCTTCAATTTCAACAATACAACTTATAGCGGCGTTATATGCATTGCAACCATTACCGCAGTTACGACCCTAACTTATGAGGACACCGGCGTTACAGACGGGACAAAGTATTACTATGCCATTGCTGTCTATGACAATGTATTTAATGAAAATCCCAATGTAACAGCAATCAGCGTTATACCGGTTGACGATGTGCCGGGTGACATTTCAGAGGTTCTTGACAACACACAGGAACAGACAGCAGTTGCAAAAGACAATAAAACAAAAGTTATAATACCCGCAGGCACAATAAATACCACCTACTATGTGATTATAAACCGCACAGCAGAAACCACGCCCAATGTAGCAAATAAACAGGAAATAAATTCAGCAAATGCAGAGGATGACATTGACACTGATACAGACCGCATCCCCGGGACAATAGTTGAGTATAATCTCTACATTTCAACCGGAGTGCGATATACCGATAATTTCTCTAAGTCAGTCCGGATAGTTGTCCCCTACACTGATACAAACCAGGACAGTATTGTTGACGGGACGAATATCCATGAGGACAACCTGTTTGTTGCAAGGTTAGTCAACAGCAGGTGGCAGAAAATAACCACCTCCGTCCCCATTAAGGACCAAAATGTCATTGTTGCTGATGTGAACAGTTTCTCGGTTTTCTGTATTCTGGGTAGTGTAACAAAGACCAACCTGTTAAACGCACACTGTTACCCCTGCCCTTATGAAATCACCAAACACAGGGGACTGGAGATTACTTTTACCGACATTACTAAGAATTCCAAAATTCAGATATTCACCATATCAGGCGACCTCATAAAAACCATCCAGGAAACAGACGGCAGGGGCTGGGTCAAATGGAACCTCCGCAACGAAAGCAATGAAGAAGTTGTCAGCGGTGTTTATATCTACCTCATTACCGATACCTCCGGCAACAAAAAATCCAACCGTTTAATGATAATAAAATAATGTAGCGTCCAGTTTTAACTGGACGATTTAACCGGAACACAATATGATTGTCTTTGATTATTCAAAAATAGTTTGTTACTCATTAAAAGTATTTCTATTGGTAACTTTTATTACTACCACATCTTTCACCCAGGAACAAGATATAGAAGGTAGTAAAGACCATCCACTCATTTCGCGATATACTGATTCTATAATTATTGGGTATGAAGTAAAAGAATTTGATGAATTTAATTTACCTCTGGGTGGACAAATTGGAGGATATGGGAAAGATCTAAAATTTTCTAAAAGTCAACGACTGGAAGGAAAAATCGCCAGGATTCTATACAAACCGCCAAAGAATCGTTCAACTTTTGAAATCCATCATAGTTACCAATTAGCCTTGCAGAAAGCTGGTTTTAAAATTTTGTTTACCTGTTCAAAAGATGAATGTGGGGGTCTTTTTAAAAACATCATTTGGTCTGATGAACGTGCTTTTGAAAAATGTGGATATGCATTTGCGGAAGTAAAAAATCAGAGGTATTTATCTGCCAGATTGTCCCGTTTAGAAGGAGATATATATGTTTCACTCTATGTGGCTGAGCATGATAGTATAATTGAAAAGTGGTCAGGACATTCACTAACTCTACTTGAGATTATTGAAATCAAATCTTTAGAAGAAGGATTGGTTACAATAAACACTGAATCATTGAGTGAAATAATTTCCAGAACCGGCCATGTTGCTATATATGATATTTATTTTGACATTGATAAAGCAGAAGTTAAATCTGAATCGGAGCCTGTTTTTGATGAAATCGCCGGGCTTTTACAACAAAATCCTGATTTAAAATTGTATGTAGTAGGACATACTGATAATGTTGGTGAGTTAGCCTACAATATGAAACTTTCCCAGGCTCGTGCCGATGCTGTAGTAAAATTTCTTATTTCTGAATACGGTATAGATGAAAATCAACTTTTATCTTATGGTGTGGGACCTTTAGTTCCCGTGGCTTCTAACAGAACCGAAGAAGGTCGTGCGAAGAATAGACGAGTAGAATTAGTAGAAAGATAATGGTATTGGGGTCAGGAACAACTTATAATCTTAAAAGTAGCAAATTTCAAGTAGCGTCCAGTTTTAACTGGACGATTACTTGACATTTGGTTTGCGAATATATATACTTTATGTATACATTAGCAAACCCAATGTGGTATTGATTGAGGAAAGAAACCAATGCATAATTATATCTCAAAATACATTGATAACCTGCAATCAGAAGGCAAGTATTCATTTACCCTTCGTGAAATTAAAAGCAAATTTAAGAAGAATATCAATACAATAAGGATGTCACTCCTAAGACTATCTAAAAAAGGGAAAATAGTTTCAGTAAAAAAAGGATTTTATGTCATAGTTCCACCCGAATACTCAAAAAGCGGAATACTTTCTCCCCTGTTGTTCGTAAATGATATGATGAATAATGTAAATAAGAAGTATTATGTCGGACTATTAAGTGCCGCGGTTTTTCATGGAGCGACACACTACCAGCCACAGGAATTATATGTTGTGACTGTAAAACCTGCTTTACGCCACATTTCTGTTAAGGGGATAAAAATCAATTTTGTTATTAAATCTGTCCTACCATTAGGAAATATCCAGGAGCAAAAAACCGACACAGGATTTATAAATATATCCGAACCCGAAATGACAGCGGTAGACCTTATCCAGTTTGAAAAAAAGATTGGTGGGCTAAGCAGAGCGACAAATATAATAAACGAGATTTTAGAAAAACTTGATTCAAAGAAGTTTAAAAAATTACTAAAATGTAATATACCCATTGCAGTTCTACAAAGGTTTGGGTATATTCTGGAAAACATACTTAAAAAGAAGGAACTCGCAGACTCTCTATACAAAGTACTACATAAAAAAATAAATCGTATTATGCCGCTTGATTATTCTTCCGGTGTAAAAGGATTTAAGTGCAAAAACCGCTGGAAGATAATTGAAAACAAAAACATTGAAATAGAAATATGATACCACGAGCTTATATAAATGCATGGCGTAAGTTTGCACCCTGGAAAACTAATGAGCAGGTTGAGACTGATTTGATACCGGTTATTCGTGCCGGTGAGAAATTTGACCTTGATAAAATATTTAACAGATTTAATAAAATCTTTTCTGATCGTTATTAAAGATTGAATCCTCTCCCTCAACCAGAAGTAGGTTACTCCAGTAAGGGGAGAGGGTCAGGGTGAGGGTAGTGAAGAATCTGAATTACTACTCCCGCATACAAAAATAGACAGAAAACGGAGCGATAAAAATGCCTAAAGGTATGGCAGGTTTTGTACTCGCCAAGGGTTCTCTAACTTCCAAAGGTGAAAAGCGCAAATGCAGAAGGAAGCCGCTCTCAACAAAACAATTATGGAAAATCTCTCGAAAACAGAGCTTCCGTAACCGCAGGGATTAAAGAAATGAAAGAGCTCATCTTTATAAGCAGTGCCCAGAAAGAATTATCCGTTGAGCACACTACCATTCGCAATTTCATTAATGGAGATCCTCTGCTCAGTTGCTTTTTTGATGTATTTCTTTTTGAAGACATTCCTGCTTTGGATCAGCGTAAAGATAATGTATATCTTGACGAGGTGCGCCGTAGTTCTGTTTATTTAGGCATCTTTGGCAATGAATACGGTATTGAAGATAAACATGGTTTGTCACCAACGCATAAAGAATTTCTGGCTGCTTCCCATGCCAACAAAACAAGATTGATTTATGTCAAAGGCGATAACGACAATATCCGCCATCCAAAAATGAAGTCGTTACTACGCCTTGCCGGCAGTGAATTGATCCGCCGCCGATTCAATACCGTCCCGGAACTTCAGGCTGCTGTATATTCAAGTTTGGTCAAATACCTTCACGATACCGGTCGCCTGTTAACTGGCCCTTTTGATGCAACTGTTGCCCGCAATGCTACACTCAAGGACATTTCCGTAGAAAAAGTGCGATGGTTCCTTGCCCGTGCGCGTAATGCACGCGACTACGCACTATCTGAAACAACAGCAATAAAATCGGTGTTGTCTCACCTGAATCTTCTTGAGAAGGGCCGTCCCACTAATGCGGCTATTCTGGTATTCGGTTCCATGCCGCAACGTTTTTTAATATCATCCGAAGTTAAATGCATGCACTTCCACGGAGTTAAAAAACTTAAACCAATACCGTCATATCAGGTTTTCAAAGGGACCGTTTTTGACCTGGTAGATAAATCCGTAGATTTCGTCATGTCAAAACTGAACCGAACGGTTGGCACGCGTGCACATAGTCCCCAGTCTCCGGTGGAGTACGATATCCCCCAAGAAGTGGTAACCGAAGGTATCGTAAACGCGGTTGCGCATCGTAACTACACAAGCAATGCCAGCGTGGAAATTATGCTGTTTTCTGACCGTCTTGAAATCTGGAACCCGGGTTCACTGCCCCCTTTGTTGAGTATTAAAGATCTGGGTAAGCCTCATTCATCTCAACCGGGCAATCCTCTTCTGGCTGAACCACTGTTTCTTACAAAATATATTGAAAAAGCTGGCACAGGTACTATTGATATGTATGATCATTGCCGTGCAGCAGGAATGCGTCCGCCTAAGTTTCGCATAGAAAACGGTTTCTTTATTCTCTCCGTTTGGAGAAAACAATCTGCCCCGGCAGGAACTCAGCCACCGACCCAGTCAACCGAACAAGTAGGCACTAAGTCGGCACCAAGTCGGCACCAAGTTGGCACTAAGTTGGCACTAAGTGAGCACCAAGTTAAGATATTGCGTAAATGCTCGGTGGATTCAGCGATAAGAGACTTGATGTCCATTACTGGAAGAACCGACCGCACTAAGTTCAGGAACCAAGTCCTAAATCCTCTTATCAAAGATAAACTTATTGAGATGACCATCCCCGAGAGACCGAAGAGTAGCAATCAGAAATACCGTATCACTGCGAAAGGCCGATCGCGGTTAGCAGGTAAAAGTAAAGGGAAATACAATGACTGAATGGAAAGAATGTAAATTGGGGGATTTGGAAATTATAAAACAATTCGGACGCTACAGTAGCGTCCCGATTTATCGGGACTGAATATTGTCATTGCGAGCCGAAGGCGTGGCAATCTCATATTAGATTGTCATTCCCGCATGCCGTAAGCGGGAATCTGAATTACTACCCCTTCCTGAAATAAATCTTGATAAAATCCTATTATTTTTATAAAATGTAAACTATATAAACCGAAAGGAATCTATGAAACAGGAATATAAAACTTCTGACATTGCAAGATTCTACAACCTTACACACATGGCAGTATTCAAATGGATAAAGTCCGGCAAACTGCCTGTATATGAAACCGGTGGCGGTCACTACCGTATAATGCGGGAAGACCTGATAAAATTCATAAAGAAAACCGGCAAACCCCTCCCGAAAGAATTAGGCTCAGACAAATACAGGATATTAATTGCAGATGATAAAAAAAGTGTTATTGAATCCGTAAAAGAAATGCTGGATGACTTAGGAGTTAACCTTGAGATAGAAACCGCTAATGGCGGGTTTGAAGCGGGAATGAAAGTAATAAAGTTCCATCCGCACATTGTCATTCTTGATGCCATAATGCCCGGGTGTGACGGAGACGGGGTAGTCAAAATGATACGCGGGAACGAAGAATTAAAAGACATAAAAATCCTGGTATTTACCGCTTACCCGGGTGAAGGCAGGAAATTACTTAAACTCGGGGCAGACAGTGCCATTAACAAGGCAAGCAAGGAAGCCGACCCGGATAATTTCCGAAAAGAAGTCTGTAAACTATTAGGTGTCCAATATACAAAGGTATTAGTAAAAACTTGATTACTACTCCCCCTTTTCTAAAGGGAGAATAAAGAGGGATTTAACAAAATGCTCCCGCATACAAAGATAGACAGAAAACGGAGCGATAAAATGCCTAAAGGTATGGCAGGTTTTGTACTCGCCAAGGGTTCTCTAACTTCCAAAACCAATGGTGAAGGTGAAACACGCAAAGCCATTATTGAAGCAGGGACGCTACATCGGACTGCCAGAAGATGAAGATGATTTTGATTTTACGGAACGATTCGGAAAGCTAAAGGCAGAACTTGACGAGCAGATGAAGGAAGAATCCCGGCTGAATGAACTCATTCGGGAGAACCTTACTAAGTTGGAGGTGAACAATGAGTAAAATAAGCGTTCTCGGGACCGAGATTTCATATTATCAGCAGAATGAACATGATTATATCTCCCTGACAGATATGGTAAGGAATATTGAAAACGGGCTGGCGCTCATTGAGAAATGGCTAAGAAACAAAAACACGATAGAGTTTCTCGGTATCTGGGAAGAGATATATAACCCGGATTTTAATTCCCCCGAATTCGAGGGAATTAAAAATCAGGCCGGACTCAACAGATTTGTCCTTTCAGTTAAGCAGTGGGTGGAAAAAACAAACTCCAGGGGTATTATTGCAAAGGCTGGCCGATACGGTGGCACCTACGCTCATAAAGACATTGCTTTCGAGTTCGCATCCTGGATATCGCCCAAGTTCAAACTCTATCTTATCAAGGAATTCCAGAGGTTAAAAGATGGGGAAAATGACCGGTTGAAACTCGAATGGAATTTTCAGCGAACCCTTGCTAAGGTCAATTACCATATTCATACCGATGCAATAAAAGATAATCTTATACCGAAGGAACTGACTAAACAGCAAATTAACTTTGTTTATGCATCTGAAGCGGATATGCTCAATATGGCATTGTTTGGAAAAACCGCAAAAGAATGGCGGGATGAAAATCCTGATGCAGATGGTAATATCCGCGACTATGCGGCAATCGAGCAATTGGTTGTTCTTTCAAATCTTGAAAGCATCAATTCTGTGTTAATCCATCGGGGGCTTTCTCAAAGCGAAAGACTGCAACAACTTAATATTATTGCTATAACGCAAATGAAGTCATTAATGAATAATGTGCAGATAAAAAGGCTAATAGGAGAGACAAATTAATGACTGATATTAAGATGAAGCAAGATATTGAAAATGCTATTAAAGAAAAAGGGACGCTACTTGAAATTTGCTACTTTTACTCTGTTAAACTACTCCCGCATACAAAGATAGACAAGTTAGTAAATGGATAAGAGAAAGATACTATAATGAGTGCAATTTCCATTACAAAATACACTTCAGCAGGGAGTACAAAGAAAAGAAGGAGAAAATCAATATGAGTTATTCATCAATTCGTGACAATCATTCTCATGGGACTGTTGGCGATTTTTTAAAGCAAACCATAAGTAATAACTCCGACGTTTCTATTGTCTCCGCATATTTTACTATCTACGCTTATCATCATCTGAAAAATAATCTTGACAACATCAATCAATTACGGTTTTTATTTGGTGAACCTACTTTTATAAAATCAATGGATCCGGATAAAGTAAACACCCGTGATTTTAAAATCGAAGATGACAAGATTGCTATTCCTATTGAAAGCCGACTTACTCAAAAAACAATCGCAAAAGAGTGTTCGGAATGGATTAAAAATAAAACCGAAATACGTTCAATGGTAAAACCGAATTTCCTTCACGGGAAGATGTACCATATTCGGCAGGAAAGCGGAATTGAGAAAGCAATAGCCGGGAGTTCTAATTTCACCGTAAATGGGCTTGGCCTTGGAGGAAGCAAAAACATTGAATTGAATATGGTCATAGACAGTGACCGGGATAGGCTGGAACTTAAAGAATGGTTCGATTCAATCTGGGACGATAAAACCGGCTTGGTAGAAGACGTAAAGGAACAAGTGCTAAAGTACCTTGAGCAATTATATATCGAAAATGAACCGGAATTTATTTATTTTAAAACTCTTTACCATATTTTTGAAAACTACTTGGATGAAAATAAAAAGGGCGGACTTCTTAATGAGCGTACCGGATTTTTTGACAGTGAAATATGGGATACACTTTATGACTTTCAAAAGGACGGCGTAAAGGGAACAATCAATAAAATTCTAAAGCATAACGGATGCATTATTGCTGATAGCGTTGGGCTTGGAAAGACATTTGAAGCCCTTGCTGTTATCAAATACTTTGAACTTCTGAACAACCGCGTCCTTGTTATATGTCCCAAAAAACTTACCGGTAACTGGACCATTTATCAGGCAAGCCAGAATCATTCGCTCAACCCTTTTAAAAAGGACAGATTTAATTATACGGTACTATATCATACCGACATGGCACGAGAATCAGGATACTCTGATGCGAATGGAATTGACCTCGCGAACTTTAACTGGGGCGCTTATGATCTTGTAGTTATTGACGAATCCCATAATTTCAGAGGAAACCCTTTAGAAAAAGTTAAGCAAGACGGAAGTGTCAAAATGAACCGGGCAAAGTGGCTTATGGAAAAAGTCATTAAGTCCGGAGTAAAGACCAAAGTCCTTATGCTATCTGCGACTCCTGTTAACAACACGCTCCGCGATTTGCGAAATCAGATCTCTTTCATTACTGAAGGGAAGGAAGACGCTCTTTTTGAATGCTGTAAAATTAAAGATATTGCTTTAACTCTTAAAAACGCTCAAACTCACTTTACCAATTGGGCTGACCCCAAGAAAAACCCAGGTAGAAACATGAAACAGCTCCTGGAGAGGCTTGATTCCGCATTTTTCAAGTTGCTTGACGAGCTGACTATCGCCCGTTCAAGGAAACATATTAAAAACTTTTATAAAATTGATACAGCAGTAAAGTTTCCAGAACGCAACAAACCGCATTCCGTGTATCCTGAAATTGATCTCAATAACCGTTTTCCTTCTTATGACAGGTTAAATAAGCAAATCCTTGAATACAAACTATCTGTTTTTAATCCCTCCAAGTATGTGAAGCCGGACAAACAAAAAAAATATGAAGATCTTGCCGTCACAAAGGTTCTGGCATTCAAACAGACAGACCGCGAAAACTTCCTGATAGGCATGATGAAGGTCAATTTTCTAAAGCGTCTCGAAAGTTCAATTGAGTCCTTTGAAATATCAATGGATAGAACGATAAGAAAGATTGAGACGCTTGAAAACAAAATCAACGAGTTCCTGAAATCAAAGACTAAGTCACAGGAAGAATCTCTTGAAAGCATTGAACCGGATGAAGAGGAACTGGAAGAAAATGCGGATGACCTTGAGCAATGGGAAGTTGGTAAAAAACTTAAATTTGACCTGGCTGACCTTGAACTTGAAGATTGGCTTAAGGATCTAAAAAAAGACAAGGAAGCGCTGGTTGACCTTTATAACAATGCTTGCTCTGTCACTCCCGAAAGAGATGCTAAACTATCGGAATTGAAAAAACTCATTAAG
This sequence comes from Elusimicrobia bacterium CG1_02_37_114, assembly GCA_001871125.1. Taxonomy (GTDB): domain Bacteria; phylum Elusimicrobiota; class Endomicrobiia; order CG1-02-37-114; family CG1-02-37-114; genus CG1-02-37-114. Next base: position 3,800 of record MNXB01000062.1, on the reverse strand, counting down.
AGTAAAGTGAATAGTCCATTTAACGGAGAAAATAAAAAAGTCATTGTCTTTACCGCATTTGCAGATACCGCACAATATCTCTATGAAAACATAAAAGCCTGGTGCAAAAAGGAATTAAAACTGCATTGTGCCTTGGTTTGTGGAAATTACACGCAGACCAGTTTTGAGAAAAATGATTATGACAGTATTCTGCTTAATTTTTCGCCAGTCTCCAAGAATCGAGCAAAAATGACTTCAGTTTCGCAAAGCGAAGAGATAGACCTGCTCATTGCGACAGACTGTATCAGTGAAGGACAGAACTTGCAGGATTGCGATTACCTTATAAACTACGACATTCACTGGAACCCGGTGCGTATTATTCAGCGTTTCGGGCGTATTGACCGTTTAAAAAGCAAGAATGATAAAATTCAGTTAGTTAATTTTTGGCCCACAAAAGACCTGGATAATTATATCAACCTCAAAGAGCGAGTTGAAGCACGTATGGCTCTTGTAGATGTTACCGCTACAGGTGAAGATAACATTTTAAATACGGAACAGATACAGGAACTGATTTCTGATGACCTCAAATACCGCAATCAGCAGTTGAAAAAACTGAAAGAAGAAGTCATTGACCTTGAAGACATGGACGAGACAGTATCTCTGACCGATTTTACACTGGATGATTTCCGCATTGAACTACTTAATTTCCTTGAGAACAACCGGAAACGGCTTGTTGAATCCCCATTTGGACTGTATGCAGTTGTGCCTTCGCCATCCGGTGAACAAAAGGAAAAAGATATTATTAAACCCGGCGTGGTTTTCTGCCTCAAACAAAAAGGAGACAGCGAAGGAAACGAAGAAGTTAATCCGCTGAATCCCTATTTTCTCGTATATATTCGCAATGACGGAACCGTGCGGTTTAACTATACCCACGCCAAGCAGATACTTGAGATTTATCGCCTTATGTGTCAGGGCAAAAAAGCTCCTTATGAAAAACTTTGTGAGATATTCAATACTGAAACCAACAATGGGGAAAAGATGGATGGCTACACAGTCCTCTTGAAAAAAGCGGTAGATGAGATAATTCGTATTTTTAAAAAACGGGGAAACCAGAGACTTACATCTGACAGGAGTGCGCTTCTTATACCGGTATCTAAACAGCTCAACGAAATGGAAAATTTTGAACTTGTAACCTGGCTAATAGTGAGGTGAAAAAGATATGAAAAAAAGAATAATTACGGTAATGAATAGTGAAATTGTTTTGTTTACGAAAGGGAAAGATGATTATATCTCTCTTACAGACATCGCCCGTCACAAAAATCCTAACGAGCCAAAAGATGTAGTCAAAAACTGGATGAGGTCAAAAACCACGATTGAATTTTTAGGGTTATGGGAGAAATTGTATAATCCAAATTTCAAAGGGGTCGAATTCGACACCTTTATGTATCAAGCCGGAGGCAATTCATTTGTCTTATCGCCTTCTAAATGGATTGAATCGACCAAACTCAGTTGCAATCCTTGCTTGGCAATAACAGTTTGAAAAAACTTCAACAAGGCAAAAATAATGGTTGAAATTAAATCAAAGATTCAGGAAGCTATTAAAAGCTTTAATAATGGAACGATTTCCAATTGTGCCATTCAGCTTTTCAGTGACCTGGGATACAATACAAGCAGGCAATCACCGTTTGTTGAAAAGACTTTTAAATATTTTAAAAAGTGTTTTCTTGAAGGAAACAGCCATTTTAATGAAGAAAAAGCTCTTGTTACCGAATGGAAGTATATTGATCTTCTCTTTCAGCTTTCCAAAGATGAAATAACAGTTCAGCATAGTCTTTTCGATACCAAAAAGGTTGACCGGACAATTATTGAAACCTACCTGTTCTTTGTTATTGAACTATCAAAAGAAAACTATAGCAGAACCGTATTAAGCCAGATTACCAGGGAAATTAATAAAGTTTTCCCCATGCCTGTAATGATATTATTCAAATATGGACAATTCCTTACACTTTCAGTTATTAACAGGCGGTTACATAAACGTGATGAACAAAAGGATGTATTGGAAAAAGTTACACTGATTAAAGATATTAATATTACAAATCCTCATAGAGCACATATTGAGATTCTTTTTGACCTTTCCTTTAATGAACTTCTTAAAATTCATAAGTTTATAAACTTTGTAGAACTACATAACGCCTGGGAAAAAACACTTGATATAAAAGAACTTAATAAACGTTTTTATCAGGAACTCGCCAATTGGTACTTCTGGGCAATGGATCATGTTTCCTTCCCAGATGATATTGAAAAGAAAAAGGAAATCCGAAACGCAACAAATCTTATACGTCTTATCACCCGCATTATCTTCATCTGGTTCATAAAAGAAAAGGATTTAGTCCCAGGAGCGCTTTTTGACCCACGCGAACTGAAAAAGATTCTCAAAGAATTCGCAAAGAATAAAGAATCAATCATCTACTATCAGGCAATTTTACAAAATCTCTTTTTTGGCACACTGAACCAGAAAATGAGTGAGCGGAGTTTTGCTAAAAATGGCAGCTTACAACAGAACAAAAATGAGTACGGAATTAAAACCCTTTTCCGGTATGCAAACCAATTTGCCATTGATGAAAAAGAAGTGATTGCACTCTTCAAAGACATCCCGTTCTTAAATGGTGGGTTATTTGATTGTCTGGATAAAGAAAATGATGAAGGCAAAGTGCTTTATGCCGATGGTTTCTCTCGTAATACCCAAAAACAAGCCATAGTCCCTGATTTTCTATTCTTTGGAGAGGAAGCAGAATATGACCTCAATGAAATATTTGGCACGAAAAACAAACGTTACAAAGTAAAGGGTCTGATTAATATTCTTTCCAACTACAAATTTACCGTCACGGAAAACACACCAATTGAAGAAGAAGTGGCTCTTGATCCGGAACTTTTGGGCAAAGTGTTTGAAAATCTGCTTGCTTCTTACAATCCTGAAACCCAGACCACTGCCCGCAAGCAGACTGGTTCTTTCTATACTTCGCGGGAAATTGTCAATTACATGGTGGACGAATCACTGATTGCTTATTTAAAACAGTCCCTTTCACATTGTCATTCTGACCCCGCCGTGGCGGGGGAAGAATCTAACAACAGATATGAAGAGAGATTACGTGACCTACTCTCCTATTCTGAAAATCCTAATACGTTTAATAAAAAAGAAACTACTATTCTAATTGCGGCCATTGATGCTTGCAAAATTCTTGACCCTGCCTGCGGGAGTGGTGCGTTTCCTATGGGTATTTTGCACAAACTGGTATACATCCTTCATAAACTCGACCCACAGAATGAACTCTGGAAACAGAAACAGATTGAAAAAGTCAAGACAGTTGACGATTCTGCTCTTCGCGACCAACTTATTGCCGATATTGAAGCCGCTTTTGAAAACAATGAACTGGACTATGGTCGCAAACTCTACCTCATAGAAAATTGTATTTACGGTGTGGACATACAGCCCATAGCTGTTCAGATAGCCAAATTGCGCTTTTTCATATCGCTTGTAGTTGACCAGAAGAAACAACCGGGAAAAGAAAACCTTGGCATCCGCTCCTTGCCTAACCTTGATGTATAGGAATTTCAATATTATGTCTTTTTTTTATCATTAGGGTCAAAGTCAGGGTCGAGGAAACCAAAAAACCGAATATTTTCTGGGTCAGCATCTTCAAAGATACGCTCCATAAGAGTATTGGGGTCAAGGTTCTTGATTTTTGGTTTAATTTCGTGGAATAAGTACTGTTTGCCGAACATATCAGTGTGTTTGACTGGTATCATAAATCCGATATGAC
>MNXB01000049.1 GCA_001871125.1 Elusimicrobia bacterium CG1_02_37_114 | reverse complement strand
CTCCCAGTTTCATGCCGAAATCCAAATCATTTATATCCTGCCGAGTAATAACAGGCAGCGGTATAGTCTTGTCCGGTAAAGAGACCCCTTTACGTTCCGATAATTCACCGCCGACAATCACTTCGGATTCAATATTTCTATTAACAACCTTCTTTACTAATAGTTCTATTTTACCATCATCAAGAAATATTCTATCGTTTTTAGCAAGGTACCTGTGCAATCTTTTATAATCTAAATTGACTCTGTTTCTATCCCCTCCCGGGTAATTTTCAGTAGTTAAAATAAATTTCTCCCCGGGTTGTAAGACTATGCTTTTTATACCTGGTTTGAATTTACCGATGCGAATCTTCGGACCCTGTAAATCCTGCATAATCCCTATGCTTTTATTCAATTTATTTGATGCTTTTCTTATAATAACCATACGTTTTTCGTGCTGTTCGTGAGTGCCGTGTGAAAAATTCAGCCGTGCAATATCCATGCCTGATTTTATCATTCCTTCTATCGTAGCAGGTTTTTCTGATGCAGGACCTATGGTACAAATAATTTTTGTCTTACACATATTCTACTCCAGACAAGATTATTGGATTATTTTTTCTGTATGTCTCCTACTCCTATAAATGGTATTGCACCGCTACCCGTAACCTGAGGCAGTATCCCGTTCCATTTGTCTATAGCCTTAAGGTTTGCCTCTATTTTCCTGAGTTCTATAAGGTCGGTTGAAATATTTGCTTTCTGGAGTCTCAGGGATTCGGCCTCTGCCCTGGCTGCTGTAATTGTCTGTGTTGCCTCTATCTTTATCCTCTCCAGGTCTCTCTTTGCTTTTAGCGCAAGCTGTTCCGCTGTCTGTTTTGACTCAATCGCTTCCGTAAATGCCTTGGAGAAGCTGAACCCGACGATAGAAAATGCGTCAACCTCTATATTATGCTTTAAAAGTCTTTCAGCAAGGTTTGCTCTCATTGCCTCGCTTACTGCCGGCCTCTTTGTGATAAGCTCTTCTGCTGTATACCTGGCTGTCACAGCTTTTACCACCTCCTGCACCGCAGGGTCTATAATTCGTTCCTTAAATTGTACACCTATATTCTGATAGACAAGATTTGCCTTGTCCGGCACTATGTGATAATTAAGTGCAACATCCGAGGTCACTTCCTGAAGGTCAGACGATGCAGCCGCGGCATTTGTTACGGATTTCTGAACCTTGACATCCATTACGGCAATCTTCTGCACCACAGGTATCCTGAAATGCAGCCCTTCTCCAAATACGTTCTTTTGAACAGCGCCAAAATTAAGGACAATTCCTCTTTCACCAGGCCCAATCTGGACCCAGGGCGCTAAATACATGAAAAATATCAGAATACCCGCAATAATAAGCACGGGTATCAGCGGCCCTTTTTTCATTACGGACTGCATTTTCTCTTTTGCCTTATTTATACCCTTAGTTAAATCATCGTCGTACATTTTTCTGCCTCCTTTTGTAATTATTAGACTACTCTCGGAAATGTTTTTCCGAATTAACAATCTCTTTTAGTTTTTTTCATCACCCCCAATCTTGAGCCAAAAGCTTTAATTTAATAGTATAGGAATTTCTTTTTTGACGGAATTAAGGCTTTAGCCTTTTATAAATTAGATAATCCTGCGGATAAAACCCTAAAGGGTGAATTCCTAAGTAACTACTAATTTATGTTTTTGTCAAATACAGTGTTTGTGTCGGATAAGCGAACTCTATTTTTTGTTTTTCAAACCCTTCCTTGATTGCAAAATTAATTTCCTGCTGGACATCCATATATTTGTTATAATCACTACTGAGAACATAATAAACTATTTCAAAAATAAGACTAAAATCACCGTACGAGAAAAAATGTACCCGGTCAAACTCTACGTTTTTAGTATTTTTTATAATATTGGCAATTATTATCGGTATTTCTTTTAATTGCTGAAGAGTGGTTTGATAGGTGACGCCGAGTTTAAAAACTACACGGCGTCTTTCCATCCTTTTATAGTTGCGGACACGGGAATTAGTAAGGTCGCTATTGGAAAATACTAACTGTTCTCCGCCGAGACTGCGGATACGCGTAGTTTTAATTCCAATATGTTCCACAACTCCCAGGCAATCTCCAATAATGATAAAATCACCAATTTCAAATGGTCTATCAAAAAGTATGGCAAAATAACTGAATAAGTCGCCTAAAATTGCCTGAGCTGCTAAAGCGACTGCTACACCGCCGATACCTAAACCCGCAATTACAGTTGAAATTTTAAATCCTAAATTATCTAATAAAAAAGTAATGCCTATACCCCATATAACTACTTTTAGTACAGGAAGTATTACCTTTATACCTTGTGTTTTGGTGGTATCTGCTTCTTTCTTTGATAAATATGAGTCAATTATATAACTGAGCATTGATACTGCAAAACGAATACCGAAGAAAGTCAATAAACCGATACCCAGTACCTGTATAACTTTAATTAATGAGGGATTTACGTTCAGGTTTTGCAGGGACAGGTAAAAAATACCAAAATACAATAAAGGAATCAATATTTTTTCACATGCATGAATTAAAAAATCATCCAATGTAGTGGTGGTTTTACTTGCCCATTTTTTAAGACGACTTAAAATGATGTTTTTAAGTATTCTAATTACTAATATACCTGCGATAAAAATTAGTATAAAAAGTATGTAGTCTGAAATACGATTATCTAAGAAAGAGGTGCTTAAAATATCTTTTAACATATAGTCGCCTCCCGAGCATTAGATGTTTTTCTGTTCAATGGGTTTACTGACAAAAGTTGGTATATCTCCCGCTTTTTGTAGAGCAAGTTTTGTACATATTGGACCTATAATTTCATATATAATTGTTGTAGCAACTACTGTATTGAATACAAATCTACCAACAGAAGGAAAATTCGCTTTTGCTATCAATGCACAACCAAGTGCTACACCAGCCTGCGGAATCAAACCTAATCCGATATATTTTTTTACATTCTCAGGTGCTTGGGAAATCTGTCCGCCTAAGAATCCGCCTAATGCTTTACCGGATACACGGAAGATTATATAACATATCCCTAATAAACCAATGTTTTTTAATGCTGATAGCTCGAAATTTGCACCTGCAAGGACAAAGAATAAAAGATATATTGGTGAATCAATACTGCTTAAAGTATCAAAAAATTTATCACTTGTTCTGTTGATATTTATTATCACCGTTCCAAGAAACATGTTACTGAGCAGAACTGAAAAATGCAGCAATATAGCCAACCCGGTGTTAAGCAACACAAATCCTAATGTATATATAAGAAATTCTGTCTGTGTTCGTATGTGTTTTATTAAAACAGACATAATGAAAGCAACGATTCCGCCAAGTATAAGCGCACCAAATATTTCTTTTATTGAGCTAAATATTACTCTTATCAAATGAGGATTTACTCCGGGGATATTCAAAGCCTTAGCAATAGCAAGCGAAATAGAAAATATTATTAAACACCATGCATCATCAATTGCAACTACTCCTAAAAGTACATTGGTAAAATTTCCTCTTGCCTTATATTCTCTCACGACCATAACCGTTGCCGCAGGTGCTGTTGCAGCAGATATAGCTCCAAACAAGAGAGATATATAAATAGGCTGTTTTAATAACAAAAAGAATAAAATTGTAACAGTTAACCATGCTCCCGATGCTTCTAATATAGAAATCCACATTATTGACTTACCTATCCGTTTAAAAGTATCGAAGGAGAAGTTTCTGCCTATAGAAAATGCAATAAATCCTAATGCTATATTTGAAATTAAATCAGTAGCTTTTATAAGTTCATTAGGAATAATGTTAAAAAAGGAATAACCAATTAAAAGTCCTAATAATAAATATGCTGTCACAGAAGGAAGCTTTATTTTATCTATTACCTTAGCAAGTACAAGTGCCGATAGAAAAATTACGCCTAAAGTTAATAAGGTATTCATATTTTATCTGCTATTTTTTAGTTACAAACACTGTACGGACTATATCAAAAACACCTACCCTTCCTACTAATATATTTTCTTTATTCACTACAAGTATCTCCTCTAAATTATGTAATCTCATAAGATTATATGCTTCTTTCAAATCCATTTCTTCATTCAATGTAACGAATTTACTTTCCATCATATCTTCAGCTATACATAAATGCTTCATTTCATCAGTAATTTCTAATTCAAATAAATCTACTTCCTTCTGGTCAATGAATGGCGCTGATTTTATCAGGGTACTTTTTGTAGGTTCAAATATCTCTACTATATTTTTTAGAGAAATAACTCCGATAAGTTTTTTATTTTCGTCAATTACAGGTACTATTGGAAAAGTATGAAAATTTTTAAAAATATCAAGTATTTTGTTCAGAGTTGTTTCCCGTGTAATTGTGGTTACAGATTGAGTCATAATATCCTTAGTTTTCATATTAATACATTCTCTTTAGGAAATATAAGAATTTATAGACCTCGCCGGTATTATTTAAATAATACCTGGCACTTGATTTAATATTCCTGCCTACACGTATTGTTATGCCTTTCCCTTTCAATTCTCTGAAAGCATATTCGTCGGTTACATCGTCGCCTATATAAACGATAGAGACGTTATTCCGGGTTGAAACAGTCTGTGTTAAAAGTGCATTCACTATTTTCCCTTTATCTATCCCGGACAGAGGGACGAGATTCAAAACTTTTTTGCCTTTAATAAACCTTAATCTGGAGGAATAATCTTCCTTAATTCCTCTAGTTATTTTTCTCAAATTAGTATTATCCGCTTTATCTACATTACGCCAGTGTAAACTCAGGGTCAATCCTTTGTCCTCAAGGTACGCTCCCATTACGTTTTTTATTCTACATTTAATATCTGCACTGACTTCTTTCATCAGTTTCTTTGTGTCTCCCGGAGAGAGTATATCCTTGCCGGGTAATTTTATTTCGAACCCATGGTTGCCAATATATATAATCCTGTTTATCCCAACAAGTTTTTTTATGTCGGAAACAGAACGTCCTGTTATGACGACCAATATAAACCTGCAATCATTTGATAATATTTTAAGTATTTTTTTTGTTCTGTGCGATAAAACTGCTGCTTCGGGTTTTGAAACAATGGGCGTAAGCGTACCGTCATAATCAAGAAAAAGTAAAATCTTATTACTTTTTTTAATCTTTCTCAATATAGTCTTGTTATTATACAGATAATTCATAAATTAAAATTTAATTATAATTTAGCCAGATTTTCAATAAATTTGCCTGCCCATTTGTAAACGTTGTTTTCTTCAATTGTTTCCTGCATTTTCTTTACACGGCTTGTTTTCTCATCCTGAGACAATTCTATTGCTTCCTTTATAGAATCAGCAAAATTCTCTATATCATAAGGGTTGATTAAAATCGCTTCTTTAAGTTCTCTTGATGCACCGGTAAATTTTGATAGTATTAACATACCTTTAAAATCCGTGTTTGAAGCAACAAATTCTTTTGATACAAGATTCATACCATCGTGTAATGAACTCACAATACATATATCCGCTGCTCTGTATAATGCAAGTTGTCTGTAATATTCTGTTCTTCTATTGTTAAGTACAATCGGATACCATTTACCGCAACGGTATTTCCAGTTTATCTCTTCAGTAAGGGCCTGTATTCTATCAATGTATTCCTTATAATATTTGATATGTAACCTGCTCAATGCTCCCTGTTGAAAAAAGACAAATCTACCCTGATATTGCGGGTATTTTTCAAGAAACCTGTCAATTGCATATAGTTTTTCTACTATCCCCTTGGTATAATCAATTCTATCCACGCCAACCGCAAGGATTTCATACGGAGGGTCTATTTCGTCTGGTAAATTGTCAATTTCATTTTTTACAAAATGTAAGTTTGCCTGTGAAGCTACATTTTGAGTATCAATGCTTATTGGAAACGGCCTTACCAAAGTAGTATGACCTTTATAGGTAACGGACATTTCTTCCCACTGTACTTTCGCTTCAATTTCCTGTTCACAAGCCTCAAGAAACCTGTGGCAATGATAATGTATATGAAACCCTAATAAATCATTACTCAATAAACCTTCCATGATTTCAATTTTTTGCGGACATATTCTGAACACTTCCGGATTTGGCCATGGTATGTGCCAAAAGAGTGCCGTAATTATTCCGGGGTTGGCTTCTTTTATAAATTTGGCAACTAAACACATCTGATAATCCTGTGTCCATACAAACGATTTTTCTTTACCGGCAATGTCCAACACAGCAGCAGCGAATTTCTTGTTTACGTTTAAGTATGTATTGTAATGCGAAACATTAAATAAAGGTTGCCTGTATACAATATGACAGAGCGGCCACAATGCCTGGTTTGAATAACCATAATAAAAATCATTTTCTTCTTCTTTCGTCAACCATATTCGTTTAAGGTTATACCTGGGATTATTTACCGGCATCCTGACTATATCATTTTTATCAACAACGTCTTTGTCTGCATCACCTGAACCATATGCTATCCAGGTACCTCCCGTAGATTGTAATACGGAGTCCAGGGCGGTAACCAAACCGCCTATGGCTTTAAAGCATTTTATTTTACGTCCTTCATATTCGTGACTGTACGGCTCTCTGTTTGAAACAACCATGAATTGGTATCCTTCTAATTTTTGTTTGAGCATTTCCTGTAAATTCTCTTTCGTCCACATATCCTTATCTCCATTTATCTTCTTTTCATAAAATTAAAAAGCCGCTTATCTTGATTTTATCAAAATGGCGGCCCGACCATTATTTAACCTCCGGGATTTGCCTGTAACCCCGGACCCAGTTATCATTTAGCAATCCGAAATTTTATTTATTCAATATGATTTCTACACGCCGATTTTTTGCTCTTCCTTCTGGCTTCCTCTTCCTGCCTTCTTTTTTCTACTTCTTCTTTTTTTACTTCTTCCTCTTTACCGAACTTCATTGATAATGACATTCTATGTGTATCACCCAACTGGCCATAAGGTGTCCATGCATAGTCAATACAATAATCCCTGAATCTAAAGCCTACACCAGCAGTTATACCTGCAATTCCTTCAAGTTCTTTTGTGGTAGATCTATATCTTATTAGAACATTTCTGCTGTATGTCAGTGTTATAGCCATATCTGTTGCTGACATTTTTTCCGATTGTTTATCACCGGTATTGTCATATTTATCCATCTCGCTCATAAACAGATAGTTTACTGCACCACCCAAGTTACCAAATTTTGTAGGAAATCCGCAGGCCAGATGTTCATAGTTTATTGTCTCCAGCCAGACAGAATGCATCAGTGATATTTCTCCTTCATTTATTGATGCTAATCCAGCAGGATTCCAGTACACACTATTTACATCTTCACTTACTGCCCCTGTCTCTCCAAGTCCTATATTCCTCGCACCAACACCGATTTTCAAGAAAGATGCAGTTGTTGTCCCTTTTGAGTCAGCTGGCAATTTTCTCACCGCTGGAATTTCGCGTATCCCAGAGATATTTTCCGTCGCTGTCTGTTTCTTCAAAGTCAGCAACAAATTCGCCTGCAATATTGAATATCTTTATTTTTGCATTCGCAGTCAACTCGCTAAAAACAACTCCTTCACCAAGAACAGAGTTATCATAAATTGTCCATGTGCCTGGTTTATATGGGTTGGGATAGACCTTCACACTATCTAAGTTTACTGAAGGACCAGCCATAGTAATCAGCCCGGCACCCACAGTGCCTACAACCTCGTAATCACCACCTGTAATCCTGTCACCGCCAAGATTGATGCTTCCTACTGATTGTATAACCGACACATTCCCATCAGAAGAAACGACCCTGCTACCGAAAGTAACTATTTCTGTTAACGCAGATGTCCAGTCACCACCTATCATTAAAAAACATAGAGCGATACCGCACATACCAAAAAACATTACCGGTAAACTCAATAATAAAATTTTTTTAGTCATAGATTTTCTCCTAAAATTCATAATTCGTTTAATTAAGAACTGTCACCAATCTTATGGCATTTCTAATACTTTTTTGTTTTTTTAATAGTATGTTTGAGTTTTAATACGGCAAAGTTAATCTCTATCGTGGTTTCACTCCCAGATGTTTTCAATCCATCGTCAAGAATTTCCGTTATCAAACCCCCACTTTTTTGCATAAGTGATTTTTGTGTCCCTTTATTCTTGGTAACAGAAAGTTCTTTTATATTCCTTGTAAGTTGCCGAAGTTTTGCATAAGTTTCAATAATCGCTATTGTTGTCTGCGTAGCCTGCGAGCTTTTTAGAATTGTTGCCAACATATATAACCCTTTTTCAGTAAAGGCCTTGGGTATAACCCGGGTTTTGGCAAATTTTGCGGTGGAAAATTTACACCGCAAATCCTCAAATTCCACTTTATTAAGTTCAAAAATATAACCCTCAGGAAACTTGTCCGAATTATTTTTAACTGCCTTATTTATATCCCTTGTTTGGACACCATAAAGTTTGGCGACATCACTATCAAGAATAACTCTTTCTCCCCGTAACTCAAGAACTTTATTTGCTACATCTTCAAATTTAACCATATCCATTTTTTATCCCGGCTTCATTTATCCACTACTTTCCCAAAGTATCAGAACCGTCCCCATTTTTCTCATATATAACCTCCATTGGATTTGTTAAAATCAACGGATAAAAATAACCTTCTTTTTCATTTACTATTTTAACATAAATCTGTTTCTGTATATTAGCCAGATGTTTGAAGTTCCATGATAGAAGAATATCTATTTGGTTACAGGTTGAAATGGCAATGTGCTGTGCATCTTCAATCTTTTGCGGTGGAATTACTTTTTCTTCAGGGACATCATTAGCAAATAAGAAATTTATCACAGAAGTATCAAGATATATTTTAAGTTTTTTCATAGTTTTAATTACCTCCGTCCCCATTATTCACACATTAAACAAAAAGTAATTTGTCAAACCCTTGACATCAGCGAGTGAATATTTACGTAATTAGTAATGTATTATAATAGCAAAAGATTTTTTGAAAATCAAAAAAATCTTAAGCAACAATAAGTCTATTATGTTGTTTAGATACTTTAGGAAATGAAATCTCAACACTTCTACCTAATGATTCAGCTAACTTCAATAAAGTATCTATTGTTAGATTATTTTCTTGAGCAGTCTCAATCTGAGAAATAAACTGTTGAGAAACATGTAGTCTTTTGGCAAGGTCAGCTTGCTTTAAATTTTTCTCTTGCCTTAGTTCAGATATTTTTTGTGCCAGTTCTACTTTATCTTTTTCTAGTTTAAAGTATTTTTTGAACTCTTTGTTTTTCAATTTTTTCTTCAAATGAAAATCAATTTTTTCTAGTCTAATGTTTGTCATTTCAGTCACCTCATAATTTTTTAACATCCTTCACCTACTATTATTATACAAGACAAAACTTGTATTGTCAAGAGTTTTGTAAATTTCTCAGCAATCTTTTGCATTTAGTTTTTATAAACTCTAAGGCATGTTCTGTGGTTTTTATTTTCCCCAATATATAGTTTTCCTCAACAATTTTTAATAATTTGCCAATTATCGGACCTGGCTTTAGACCGAATTTCTTCATTATTATATGTCCGTTGACAATTTTTTCCCTCTTTTCCAGTTCTTTTTGTTTAAAAAATTTTTCAATCATTAACCCGGCAAATTTTTTATAGTCAGAGACTTCCTTTTTGGTAGCTCTGATTTTTAGATAAGAATGCCTGTCAGCAAAGGAAAGCAATAACAAATCAACGGTTTCATCACCCAAATCCCGGAAGAAACGATATATTGCGCGTTCAGTAAGTATTTTTGCCTGCAGTAAATTTCCCGGTCTCATATGGTTTTTTACAATTTTCTCTGCAATAGATATTTCTTTGTTACTGAATTTTAACCGTCCCATAATCCTGGCGATTTTTTTCGCTCCCTCTCTCTCATGGCCGAAAAATCTTATTCTGTTATTTATTCTTTTTATGGATTTAGGTTTTGCTAAATCATGGAACAAAGTAATGAATTTGATTAGCCCTATTCTTGGCGTTATATGCCTGATAATTTTTTCTGAAGATTGAGGGAAAAGTTTTTTGACATTTTTTAATATTATCTCCAGACTTACCAGGCTTTCTTTTGAATGCTGCCATAATCCCTCGGGATGAAAATAAAACCTGCGGGCACTTTTTTTCATAACAAGTATTTCAGGAAAGATTGGTTCCAGTAATTTCTGTTTATCAAGGACATCAACGATTTTTGATGAGTCGTTGGTCTGGAGTATCTTCAATAGTTCGTATCGGACTCTTTCTTTTGCCGGTTTCTTAATAAACCTTGCATATTTTCTTATCAGTTTGCTGGTATCCTGCTCAATGTCAAACCCTAATTCTGCCTGAAACCTGTATGCACGCAGCAACCTCAACGGGTCATCGTTAAATATTCTGTCCGACACTTTGCGTATGATTTTATTATTTAAATCTTTAATACCACCGAATGGGTCTATAATGTCTTTGTGTTCTATATCCATTGCCATTGCATTTATCGTGAAATCTCTTCTATCTAAGTCCAGTTGAATATTTTTTCCCTGCATGTGTGAAAAATCTAAATTGCAGGTTTCCCCGTCGCTACCTGAAACGATTATGCGGTATATACGGTTCCGGTCATCAAGTATTATAACTTTGCCTTTGAGTTTCAAAGCTATGCTATTTACAAAATCCCGAATATTTTTGTTTACAACAAAATCCAGGTCATTGGTTTTTCTTTTCAATAAAACATCCCGCAGGAATCCGCCAACCAGGTATATTTTCTGGCCAGGTTTTGTTTTTCCAGATAATATCTTGATAATATTTTTTATATTCATTTTAAGTAAAACCCTAAAGGGTAAATTCCTGGAATTAAGGGTTTACCCTTTTATATAAATTCCTGGAATTAAGGGTTTACCCTTTTATATTATAATTTCCTTACGCTTATAAATCAAATCCTGGCAGGGAGGTAACCAGTCTTCTGGTATAGTCAGTGGACTGTGTTTGAAAAATCCTGTCAGGTGAATTTTCTTCAACTATTCTGCCATTTTGTATTATAAGTATTCTATCGGAAAGAGTGTTCACTACAAGCAAATCATGTGAAATAAAAACATATGAAAGACCATATTTTTCCTTGAGTTCCATAAACAAATTTATTATCTGTGCCTGTATTGAGACATCAAGTTGTGACAGCGGTTCATCAGCAATAATAAGTCCTGGTTTAAGGGCAAGGGCCCGGGCTATTGCTATCCGCTGTCTCTGTCCGCCGGAAAACTGATGCGGATAATTGTCCAGAATATTGATTGGTAAACCAACAATATTAAGATATTCTTTTGCTTCTTCAACTATCTGTTTTCGTGACAGTTTTGTATTATCATTCATACAGCGTCTGTGTATTACTTCGCCTATTATAGTCCCGATTGAAAGTTTTGGATTCAAAGAAGAATAAGGGTCCTGGAATATCAGTTGTATTTTTGATGCTAATTCATCAATAATTATCTCTCCACTGTCAGGTCTGTGAAGTCCTACAATCAGTTTTGCTATCGTTGTTTTACCGCTGCCGGATTCCCCGATAAGCCCCAGTATTTCTCCCTGTAAAACTTTAAATGAAACATCCTCAACAGCGATAAACTTTTTAAAACATTTGGTTACATTCTTAAGTTCTAAAATAGGTACGGGGTCAGGTCTCAACATTCAACAAAATTATATCTCACTGTCTTTCGATTGCACTGGAAAGTTGAACCGCTATGGAGTTAATTAAATCTACCGTGCTCTCACTATGAGATATCCTTTCTTTTTTATTCAACAATAAGACAAACCCTATCAGGTTATTCTTTTTAGCCAGTGGCAGGACCATCAATGTTTCTGCAGGAGAAATGTTTTTCATCATCTGATATATAACTCCGGGGTCATCAATTATCGTGGATTCAATCCTACCGCCAATTATCTTGTTCCCTACCGACCGCACTATCGGAGAAATAGCCGGAAGAATCAACGGGGCATTATCTATTCCAACATTACCCAGCAGGTTATATCCCTGTACACCTTCATCAAAAACATAGATTAATCCCGAATCAACCTTCGGAACAGAATAGTTTAATAGTTTAATAACCGCCCGACAGAATTCTTTTAATGTCAATCCTTTTACCATTAACTGATTTATCTCATAAACTGTTGCAAGCTCACGGTCAGTTTCCTCTAATCTTTGAAGTGTCGTCAATAATAATAACCTGAATGTTTCTGATGCACCTTTATGGTCAGTAGCAAATATTCCCAGGAGAACATCGCGATGGATTTTATAATAATTCATAAATGTTTTTGTTCTGGCTCCTGCTGTCCTTGGCTCATTAGAAAACAGACTCATTTCACCAAAAATAGACCTGATTCCAAGAACAGATAACATTTTTTCTGATTCAGTGGATATTTTTTTTGTTATCTCTACCTGCCCGGTAACAATTATATAAAGATGACTGGAGGGATCTCCTTCAAAAAATATTACTTTACCGGCAGGATAGTTACCGAGTTCAGCCGCAGATATTATTTTTTGCATAGATGTTTCTGAAAAATTTTTGAAAATGTCAACTGTTTTAAGAAATTCCTTATTGTCCATAATTCCCACTCACCTTATTTACTATTACTCCTGTAGAGATGACATTTGACAAAATGATTATTTTCTATATTCAACAATTCAGGTTCTTCCTTTTTGCACACATCCATTCTCTTCTCGCATCTTTCATAAAACTTACAACCTTCCGGCAGATTTGAGAGGTCAGGCACATTACCCTTTATCCCCGTCAACCTTGATTTCCTGAATCCAGGTATAGCATTAAATAAAGCAACAGTATATGGGTGTTTCGGGCTTTTGATAATAGATTGCGTTTCGGATTGCTCAACTATTTCTCCTGCATACATTATTGTTATTCTCTTCGTCCGTTCCACAGCTAAGTGCATATTATGTGTTATCAAAATAAGCGATAATGAAGAGTTCTTCCATATATTTGAAATAAGGTCAAGTATCTCCTTTTGTGTTGTTACATCAAGTGCGGTTGTTGGTTCATCGGCAATCAGTACAGCCGGGTGCGTAACAACTGAAATAGCTATACATATTCTCTGTCTTTCTCCACCGCTGAGCTCATGCGGATATGACCTGAAAATTCTCTCGTTATCATTGAGTTGAACATCTTTCAAAATGTTTAAAACCGTCTCTTTTAAGTCTCCTGAAATTTTATGCGCTTTTAATGTTTCAGTTATTTGTTCGCCAACGGGAATTACAGGATTTAGTGCAGAAAAAGGGTCCTGAAATACAATGGATATCTTATTACCTCTTATCTGCCTCATTTCTCTTTCTGTCTGATTGGTTAAATTTATAATACTCCCGTTATTTTTAAACAATACTTCTCCCGATGTAATTCTGCCTTCATAGGGTAAAA
Organism: Elusimicrobia bacterium CG1_02_37_114; assembly: GCA_001871125.1. GTDB lineage: Bacteria > Elusimicrobiota > Endomicrobiia > CG1-02-37-114 > CG1-02-37-114 > CG1-02-37-114. The sequence continues at coordinate 798 of MNXB01000049.1, read as the reverse complement.
TCAGTTTAAGAATTGCCATAGATAGAGTAGTTTTACCGCTGCCGGATTCACCTACAATTCCCATTGAATCATTACGTCGGAGGTCTAATGAAATATTGCGTAGAGCCTTAATGGTTTTATTGCGCAAATAATACTCAACAGATAAATTATTTATTTTCAACATAAAAAAGAATGGGGACGGTTCTAATACTTATTCTGACTTCTTCTTGGGTTGACCGCTATGTGACCACGCAGACTTCAATCCTTTTTCATTCAGCATTTCTATAAAATTTTTCGAACCGTAAGCACCTATCTTGAAATATCTTCCTTCATTTCTTCTGTCTAAATTACTATCTTTCACATATTCTTTATATATCACTTCTCTTTTTTCTTTGTCATTACTTAATGATTCATATTCAGGATTTATGTCAACGATACTATCATGTTCACCATTTGCATATACTCTATAACTACTCCATTTATATTGGGCGGGTTCTGCTACTAAACCTGCCTTAACAGGATTCATTTCAATATACCTACCACACTCAAGTAGATACTTACCATCCTGTATCAAAAAACTTTTGAACCTGTCCTGAAAGAAATGTCCAACACCTTTGTATTTCCTTCGGTAATATAGCGTATAACTGATATTTATCCTTTTAAATGTTTCACTTAGTGATTTACCTGTTACTGCTTTTAATATTATGTGTACATGGTTATTCATCAAAATGTAATGATATATCTTAATATCACTTTTATCTTTATTCTCTTTTAGCAACTTCAAAAAATACTTAAAATCATCATCTTCATGGAATATTG
>MNXB01000057.1 GCA_001871125.1 Elusimicrobia bacterium CG1_02_37_114 | reverse complement strand
TGTAAACTTAATTGTTTTACCGAGTTGACAATACACACAATCAAATGTGCAAATTTTTTCTTTTTCAGATATAGGGTCTATTCCTAAAGAAGCACCCAGTCTCCATGAAGGCACTGGCCCATAAATATATTTCAAATTTTTTCCTCGCATAGTTCCTTCCACTTTTGTTATCCTCTTATCATTTGAGTTCCATTTAAAATCACCTATCTTTTGAATTTTGCACAAACAAAAGAGGAAATACTATATCACTTACACAGCATGGTATCCAAACAGCAATAAACAAAAAGAAAAAAATAACAATGTAAGTCAGCCAGTTCAAACTTAGACCTGAAGCCATAATAATATGAAACAAAGAAGCCCAGGTACTTACTAAAACATGCATGCTGTGGGGAAATTTAGTTGTTGGCTTAAAATAAGCTATGACAATACCTATCACTGCCAGAGGATTGATTAACCACCATTTTTCAATAAAACCGATATGAATGCCTTTATTGGGTAAATTAAGTAAAGATTCACCTACAAAAGGAATTATAGAATCACTCAATGTTGCTATTCCGACTGAACCGGTATAGCCTATAAGCAGCAATATCCAGAGATTGCATTTTCCTGTTATGCATTTAGTGCCAATATGTTCACATGTATGGAGTTTATACATTGCTGCTGTCACGAGGGCGCTTAAAAAAATATGTGCCGGGTGCAATATATAAAATATGTGATATGCTGTTTGCGAAGGTATATTTTTAAATACTAACATAACGACTATCCCGGTAATTGCGCCAAAAGCGGTAAACGGAGCATGGTTTCTTAATTCTTTCAGTATATTTTTAAACATCTTCTATAACCTTTCTCTGACATGAAAAATATATCCTTGGCAAATTATTACCGGATACATATTTCGCTTCTTTCAATTCGCTGTTTACCCGGATAGTTCCTGTTTTTGCCTTTACCTCATACGCTATAACTAACAATGAACCATACGTTTTGCTTTTATAAGGGTAAATACCTATTAGCTTTTCAATATTTCCAACAATACCCGTTTCTTCCTTTAATTCCCTTAAACAAGCTTCCTCCGGATTTTCTCCCTGCTCAATAAAACCGCCCGGCAACGACCATTTGCCTATCCCCGGTTCTATATTTCTCTTTACTACAAGTATACGCCCGTTCCTATTTCTTACCACACAGCTTACAACAGGAAGCGGATTTTGATAATTTGTCCAACCGCATTTTTGACAGACAAGTCTTTTTCTTCCATCAACCTTTGTAAACTTTAAATAATATCTGCATACAGGACAAAATTTAAGCGGGTACTTTTTCATTTTATTGATTTAATATATTTTGGTTTATTACGATACAAACAGTCCTGGCTCTTTTCTGCTTCTTACAGGTAATTTCATTTTACTTGAAACAAGCATTAAAATTACCCATTCCGATTTTTGTACCTTCACATTTACCGGAAATAAGATATTGTTTTCCTGAATTTAATTCTCTTATAAGTTGTTCATCAGAAGAATAACCCGCCACTAAATTAAGTCCTTTCTTAGTCAAAACAAAGACAGGTATTCCTGTAGAAATTTGTAATATTGCTTTTTTGCCCGTCATTTCTCTTATTTCTTGTGATGCACAACTCCAAACGATATCAGCATATTCATTTATTTCTTTGATTCTTTCCTCATCAATACCAGTGGTACAGACAATCAGCGAAGTGACAGAAATGTTGAGATTTCTTTCAATTTCTTTTAATTTAGACAAATCATCTTCCAGGTATCCATTGACAGTTACAGCTATATTTTTATAGCCGAATTTAGATGCCCTTATTACCCCCTCTATTTGGTTAATTTCAACATCTGGAAAAACTACACTGCAATTTGCTTTCTTAAGTTTGTTTATTGTGGTTTTTATAGGAGAAGTCAAAAAAAGTCCGTTCATTCTGGCACCAATACCCTGGACTATTTCGGGTTTATTTACAATCACAGTGCCTGCACCGTCGCAAACAACTACAGCAGCATCAATGATTTTTTTATTCATAGCATACATCAATATTTCTGATGCTCCATATGGAACAGCTATATCATTTCTAATAAGTTCTCTTTTTTCAGTAAAGTGACCGAATTTATCTATTTTTTCTTCAATGGCCTCTTTTATTGTGTTTTTCAGTAACTCTGAATCAGATTCTTTTATTTTCCTTATTCCATCATACAAATAATGTGCAAGAGGACAGTAGCCCATATCAGGATTTGTCACTTTGATTACTTTTCCTTTTGATATGACAACAAAGGAAGAATAGAATCGTGTAATATGTAAATCCTCAAATTCATCTTTTTCTATCTCAATTATCTTTAATAAGTTTTCTATGTTCATCTATAATATTTCTATATCAGATGCAGGCTTATTGCCATGACAACCATTCCTGTTATAATGCCTGCTATGGCAATATGTCCATCCGTGTTTTCATATGCCAAAGGCAGTAGTTCATCAAAACTGATAAACACCATGATTCCTGCTACAAATGCCAGTGAATACGCAAGAATGTGCGGTGAAATGAACGGAAACAGGATTAAAATTCCTATCAACGCGCCTATCGGTTCGGCAATGCCGGAGAGGAACGAATATGTAAAAGCCTTTTTCCTGCTGCCTGTGGCATAGTATATAGGCATTGCCACCGCGATGCCTTCGGGAATATTATGTATTGCTATCGCAAACGCCAGTGAAATCCCCAGATTTACATCACTTAAAGAGGACATAAAGACAGCCATTCCCTCCGGAAAATTATGTATTGTTATACCCAGCATCGTGTATACACCCGCGACCATAAGTTTTTTGTCTTTTGCCTGTTTACCTACAGTCTCATTAATATATTCATGAGGAATCAAAGTATCTATCAGCATAATAAATATGATTCCGGCAAAAAAAGCGATATTTGCTTGCAGATAACCTGTTTCTTTAATTGCCGAAGCAAGCAATTCTACGAAAGACACATATACCATCACCCCTGTGGATAATCCCAGGGAGAACTGCAGATATTTTTTGTTGAAGTCTTTTATAAATAACGATATTAGACTGCCGATACCTGTGGAAACACCGGCAATGCATGTAATCGCCATAGGAATTATCAAAGATTTCAATTCCAGCATTGCTTTCTCCTGTCACAAGATTATTTTCTAGCCGGGGTAAAACTTCCAGCAATAACAAAATCTAACTGCTGTTTTCATTTCAAGCATAATTAATTGAAATTGCCACCAAAAGTTTAAAATATAACATCAGTCAGTTTACGTCTATATTCTTTAGTTAGAAAATGGTCATCTCCTAAAATATTAAAGATTTTCAACATTGATTTTCTTGCTATTCCATCTTTATATTTTTTGTCTTTCATTAAAACACTTAAGTAACCATCTAAACTTTTCTGATAGTCACCAATTCTGGCATATTGATTAGCTAACTCAAAAAAAATTTCTACATCATTAGGATTCCTTATTAATTTTTCTTTTAATTTATCTATATCTTGAACAGGAATATCTTTAAAATGAATAATATCCAATAGTTTTTTGGCTTCTTCTAGATATTCTATAGCTTTCAGATATTTCTTTGCTTCAATAAATATTTCTCGCTCAAAATAAATACTACCTATTTTATATTGTAGTGAATCATCTCTCGGTTCCTTTTCTAAAGCGTTTTGATATTCTTTTACTGCTTCCTCTAATTTACCGAGTTTATAATACTCATCTCCTCGCTTGATATGTAAATCTACTTCGGTAGGCTCTACTTTTCCCAAGAATTCTTTTATTTCTCGTTCAGGAATTACACCCGTAAATTCATCAGCCACTTTACCGTTTTTAAATAACATTACCGTAGGGATAGCGCTGATTCCAAACCGGGAAGCAACTATAGGATTCTCCTGTACATTGACTTTAGCCAAAATAAATTTATCAGGGTATTCGCCAGATAATTTTTCTAAAATCGGTCCAAGCAGCAAACAGGGTTGACACCAAGGAGCCCAGAAATCTACCAATATAGGTATATCTTTTGATTTATCAACAACATCCTTTTGAAAATCTTTATCGTTTACCTCAATAATCATTCTTTCATCTACCTTTCTTTAATACTTCCGTTTTATCCGTTTTTTCCCAGGTAAACTCTTTTTCCTCTCTACCGAAATGTCCGTAAGCAGCGGTCTTACAATAAATGGGTCGCAAAAGATTGAGTGTTTGAATAATACCTTTAGGTGATAGTTCAAAATGTTTCTTTATCAACTCTACAATTTTATTATCATCGGTCTTACCTGTCCCAAAAGTACTTACTGAAACAGCTACTGGCTCAGCAACCCCAATGACATAACTTAACTCTACCATACATTTTTCTGCCAGTCCAGCAGCAACAATATTTTTTGCAATATAACGTGCCATATAAGTGGCACTGCGGTCAACTTTAGTGGGGTCTTTCCCGGAAAAAGCTCCGCCACCGTGAGGTACTATTCCTCCATAAGTATCTACTACTATCTTTCTCCCTGTCATTCCGGTATCGCACTGAGGACCGCCGACAACAAATTTGCCCGTAGGATTGACAAAATATTTAATTTTTTCACTCAGCAAGTTTTTATCTATTACCGGTTTCACGACTTTTTCTATAATTTCACTCTTTGCCTTTTCTGTTATCTTATTGCCTGTTTTATCAAGTATTTCTTCAGTATGTTGCGTAGAAATGACTATGGTATTCACCTTAATCGGTTTACCATTTCTATATTCTACTGTAACCTGGGATTTACCATCAGGACCAATGTAAGGAAGTATCTTCTTTTTTCTTACTTCAGCCAGTCTCTTTGTAAGCTTATGAGCTAAAATTATCGGTAGTGGCATAAGTTCTGATGTTTCATCACATGCATAACCAATCATAGTTCCTTGATCACCTGCACCGCCGACATCAACTCCCTGAGCAATATCCGGTGATTGTCTGCCGATAGAATTTAAAATTGCACAGGTTTTATAATCAAATCCTAATTTAGGATTATCATATCCGATATTTTTAATTATTTCCCGAACCACTCTTTGAACATCCACAAATCCTGTTGTAGTAATTTCTCCTCCGACAATTAACATACCGGCTGTAACAAAAGTTTCACAGGCGACTCTCCCGTTTTTATCCTGCCGGATAACTTCGTCTAAAACAGCATCAGAAACCTGGTCACAGATTTTGTCCGGATGCCCTTCTGTCACAGATTCCGAGGTAACTAAATGCGTGCTTTCCATATTTTTAATCTCCCTTTTTTATTTTTTCTAACTCTTTCCTGATTGGTTTTAATCTCTTTTTAGGAACACGGTCAATTATTAAAATCCCGTCCAAATGGTCAATTTCATGTTGCAACACTCGGCCTAAAAGCCCCCGTGCTCCGTATTGAACTTGCTCGCCTTTTTTATCCATGCCTTCTACTATTACTTCCTGCGAACGTTTTATTTCAAGATTTATTCCAGGAATACTTAAGCAACCTTCCTCCATAACCTCCTTCCCTTGACACCATATTATTTTGGGATTGATAAATGTAAGCAGTCCCTCTCCTATATCAGCAATGATTATTCTTTTCAATATCCCCAGTTGCGGTGCAGCCAAACCAATACCTTTATACTGATACATTATCCGGGACATAATATTAATAAATTTCTGTATATCACCATTTAATTCCTCTACTTCTTTACACTTTCTTTTCAAAACAGGGTCACCGTATAATTTAATTCCTAAACTATCCATTGTTATCTTCATCGGTTCATCTCCGATTTTCTAGAGTCACTGATTAGCTCCACCACACTTAAGTATTATATCACCTGCATTTACTTCCAGATGTCCGGCAATAAGCGCACACTTTACTTTCAGAAGGAAAAAAACATTCTTTTTGTTTTCTTCGCTCAATGTTTCGTAATTTCCCTGTCCTTTAGAAATTATCATATCGGCATTGTTATAGATTTTAAGAAATTCCCGTGAGCATAAGTCCAGGATTGTTCCCGGTGCATCGGAACCATTGGTAATAACCTCAGATACATTATTCATTTCAACTTCATTCGCATCTTCTATGGTTACGTCATTAATCACCGGTACACTTTTTACTGCATAGTAAACTTTTAACTTATGCATTTTCAGTATTTCTTCTATCAATATTTTATCAAAAACAATCTCGCCTGCATTGTCACCGAGATAAAGTAAAGTTTTTGTTTTACTTAAACTATCACAAAATAAGTCATAGTGGTGTACCGCAAATTCTCTGGTTAATACTTCTTTCAAAGTAGCATCCAAATCAAACTGGCCGCCACTGGCGCCAAAATCAATAATGTTTCCTGCAATTGCTAATCTTATTGCTGTTGATAAAGGGTCGGGCGAATCTTTGACTGTATCTTTAAGGCCGGAATACATATTCAATGCTATCTGATTATATTTAATCTTTACATCCCGATAGGGGTCTTCACACCCGGTAATTTCTTTAATAATTCTATAAACATAACGTCCGATATGCGGTGGGGTAAGAGTTTCACCGGATGGATTATTTCGAGCGGAATTTATAAGAAAAGACATTACCTGGTCTAAAATTTTCTCCTGTATTTTCTCATCGTTTGTGGATAACCGTGCTGTAGCTAATGCTTGTCTGAGAATGCACGGTATACAATCTAAATATGTTTTCAATGTTTGCTTCTAACCTTTCCGTCTATTGAACTACAGATTTTTTCTATGACTTTTGCTGCTTCTGAATCAAAATATGTCTCAATATAGGATTTGCCGTCATCAGTCGTTTCTACTATACGCATGTCAAACGGAATCCTTCCTAAAAATGGAATATTTAACTCTTTAGCTGCCTTTTCTCCGCCGCCTGATTTGAATATATCAATATTTTCCCCGCAATGAGGACAGGTCAATCCACTCATATTTTCCAAAATTCCAAGGATAGGGACGGAAAGTTGCCTCAAGAAACTGACGCATTTTCTTGAATCCAGTAAAGCTATATCCTGCGGAGTTGTAACAATAATTGCCCCGGTTAAATCACGGACCAATTGACATACAGATAGGGGTTCATCACCGGTCCCGGGGGGGGAATCAATTACCAAATAATCCAGTTTACCCCAATTTACTTCAGCTAAGAACTGTCTCAATGCAGTCATCTTCAAAGGGCCTCGCCAGACAACAGGAGTATCAACACTTTCAAGAAATGAAGCCATTGAAACTGCTACTAAATTCGGGTTAACCGGGTAGGGGGAAATACTATTTTCTCCCGCAGGTAATCTTTTCCCTTCAAATCCAAGCATTTTTGCCACTGAAGGACCGTGCATATCAGCATCCAGTAACCCGACTTTAGCTCCTTTTTTACTTAAACAAACAGCAATATTCACTGCTACGGAACTTTTACCAACACCGCCTTTATTTGAAAGGACTAAAATCTTAGCGGTGATTTGCGCCATGTTTCTTGCTAACAACATTTCTAAACGTTTTAATTCATTATCTTTGTTGTCGTTATTCATCTTTTACAACTCCCATCATCTGAACAGGGTGGTTTTTCACATCGTTCAGTCCTCCCGCAGCAGGTTAAACCATCTTGTGACCCTATCATTTTCCCGCCGGACGAAACATTAATTGAGGAAAATATTTTTTCCAAATTCTCGCTTCCGCAATGTTTACATTTTTTCTCTATGTCACCCTGCCCGACTCCCTCAAGAAAATTGCTTATTTTTCCACAATCTTTGCATTTATATTCAAATATCGGCATATTCTGGTTATCCTCCTGTGTAAATTTATATTTTTCCTCTCCTTTTCAACGTGTCAGGTTCACTGATGGGTTCAACCTTATCTTTTTCCTTATCATATACGGTTATAGAGCACATACCTTCAAAATAGTGTTTAATTTCATTTATCCTCTCTTGAGAAAGAGGTTTTTCATTGCACGGTCTTAATGGGGTATTAATCTGAATTTCATCCGGCTTAATCTCTTTCGCTAATTGAGACAATTCCTCTGCATATTTTTCGTTTTTTTCTACAAACATAATCTGTAATGCAAATTTCCCTTTATACGACAGTTTGAATTGTTTTATGCCGTCCAGGATACTATTGAATGTTATTTGCTTCATCGGTCTGTTAATTAAGTCAAGGGTTTTTTGAGAACATGAATCCAGTTTTGCTAAAACAAAATCAGAAAGCATCAAATCATTCCTGACATCCGGTCTGTTCATTAAAGAAGAATTCGTAATGACAGCTATTTTTTCTTTCCGTAATAGCCTAACGGATTCAATCATTTTCCCTAAATTTGCAGCTAATGTCGGTTCTCCTGCACCAGAAAATGTTATATAATCAATTTTTATTTCAGGCAAAGAATTTATTTCATCTATGATTTTATCTGCTGGAATATATACTTTTCTTTCTGCTGTGAATTTATAGGTCTTACCGAGTTGACAGTAAATACAGTCAAATGTACAAATTTTATCTTTGTCAGATATAGGGTCTATTCCTAAAGAACTGCCTAATCTCCAGGAAGGAACGGGACCATAAATATATTTGTAGTCTTTTTTTCGCATATTGAATCCTGGTGCCAATTGTCCTCCTTTTAAGGTAAATGAACAAAACTAATAAATAGTCCCAATAAAATTATCATAATTGCTCCCGCATAGCTGAATACTTCGGCTAATATTATTGCTGGTCTTGAGGTGTTTTCCAATCGGTTTAATATTCCCTGTCTGGATTTTATAGTTAAAATCCCGATGATAAACAGGACCACAGCCAATCCGATAGATATCATAGTAATAGACGCAAGGCCTATAAGAAATAGTCCTGCATTCATAGTAATCAACATAATTGTCAAAGATAGGGGGCAGGGGACTATCCCACTCGATATTCCGACCACATATATATTTTTAGCTAAAATACCTTTTTCATCAGCGATAGGCATAACCTCTTTTTTAGTCCTGCTGTAAAGTAGCCAAGCCCCCACTAATATTATTAAAATTCCACTGGCAAAATAAAAATAATTTTGGATTTGAATTCTTTTCATTCCCTGTATGTTATGTAGAATCGTATGAAACAGAACAGCAAGTAAAAATGCCATGCCTGTGTGGACACAAGCTATGGTTAATGCAAGTTTCCCTGCACTAATCGGACTGGCTTTCTTATGCAAAAAATAAAATCCCACCAAATCTTTCCCGTGACCAGGCCCGAGAGCATGGAGCATGCCATACCCTAAGGAGAAAAACAACAGCCATACCAGAACCCTGCCATCAGGTTCATTTTTTAGCAATTGTATGTTCCTATTAATTATTCCATTGCCTTTTTTTTGTAATTCAGCAAAACTCCTGAAGATAGAGATACTTCTTTGTTGAGGGACTGTTTTATATGCAGGTGTTTTAGGTTCTAATTGTAAATCAGTTGTATTAGCGAATTTACACAGACAAAAGCATAAAACCGATAATGACAATAAAACAATCAATCGTTTTTGCATGGATACCTCATTTACCTTTATACTCTAATCCGAATTCATAGCCATAATATGAAAATTCCTTTATATACTGTTTTGTAATTTTAACATGTTTTTCTTTAATAGAATTTTCTTTCTGGTTTGACCCGAAAGCCACAAATGTTGTATGGTCATTGGCTATGTATTGTATTTTTGTAATATTTGTTTCATACAATAAACCGACAGGTATAAAATAAATGTAGGTTACAGTCAATTTATCCGGATTTATAAAGGCTTGAAAATCCTTCACGGCAATATTTTTTAGTGTATCACCATTTATTTTAATAATTGAGAAGTAATTTGAATTTTTAGCATAATTGAAGTAATCTTTTTCAACGTTTTCTATTTCTTCCTTGTTAAACTTACTGTCTCCATCCTTATCACAACTCATAATAATATCCTGGCTGAATAACTCGTCAAAATGCCATTGAACCGTTATCCCGGCTAATCCATTATCGTCAAACACAAAAGATGGCGATACATCAATAAAAATATGCGGGTGTGCTAATATGCTAGCTGGGGCAGTAAAAATCAACAGCAATATAAATATAACTCTATTCATTTGTTTCCGCATATTACGACAAAACCGCCTTCTCCAAAACCGCTTTTGGAGATTTCCGGTTCCTTTATTTCTTCTACAGGTTTAAAAATAGTCTGCGCGGTAACAATGTTTTTGAATCTGTGCCTCGTTAATAATTCTATAACTTCCTGTGCAGAAAAGAAATTTGCCTCTTTATAAAACCTGTGCCCCTGCATCTTTTTTTCCCGGTAATATTTGCCCAAATGGCTGTCCTTATCTATTATCCCGATTATGAGTTTTCCGTTATCTTTAAGCACTCTTTTTGCCTCTTCTATCACCTGTTCCGGTTTATCTACGAAACATAAAGTAATTACTATTAAGACATAATCAAATTCCTGACCGAAAAACGGCAAACATTTTCCCTTTCCCGTAAATGTCTTTATACCCCTGCTCTTTGCCAGTTCAAGCATTTTTTTTGAGGGGTCTATCCCGACAGATACTCCCAGGGGTTCGGCAAACCGTCCGCTACCTACCCCGATTTCAAGCCCCTTGCCTTCTTCAGGAACCACCTGTTTTAATGCTTCTAGCTCAGATAGGTATGCAAATTTGTTTTTATCGTACCATTGGTCATATTCTTTCACATACCCGTCAAATACATTTATATTATTGTTTATTTGCATATTCTCTATAAACTTATTATCCTAAACCAAACCAGTCATTATAAAATCTTTCTACGTGTTCCTGATATTCCCTTGTATGTTTCCTGTATTTCCTTATTGCTTTTTTTGACACTCTATATTCAGGTTTATAACCCCCAATTAAATAGTTTTCAAGAATTTTTCTCGCATTATTAATTTCTATAAACTTTTTTCTACAGATTGGCTTCTTCTTATTAGCGCATCTATCAGGATGATATTTTACCGCAAATTTTCTATAAGCATTTTCCAGATCTTTAAGGGTTATTTTGCCGTTTAAATTTAATGTTTTTAATGCTTTACTTACTTCTTCTGGTTTTTTCATTATTTAATTTATTTTGTTATACGGACAGATTTTAATTTACCTTCAATTGTTAAATTCTTATCACTTCTTTCGTCTATTTTTATAGTCGTAACAACTCTTTTAATATTTCTATCAAATATAGACCTATGCATTTTCTTTGCCATTTTTAATATTTTATCTAAGTCACCTTCAATTACCGTTTCCATTGGGCCAAGTTGATATTTTATATTTTTCTCTTTTTTCAAAATATCCAGCGCTCTAGCCACATACTTGCTAACTGAAGCGGTCTTGCTTCCTATGGGTATAATATTTACTTCAATAATAGCCATGTCCTAACCTAAATTACAGGTTCCCGTAGGACAACTTGATGAAGAAGATGAACTACTTCCGGAGCCAGTACTGAAAGTAGCAGGTATTCTCTTAATATTTTTACTGCTGCATTTCTTACATTTTAGCTCTTCTTTACCTGCTCCAACACCTACCAGCATATCAAACTTTTCACCACAATCTTTACATTCATAACTATAGATAGGCATTTTTAATCACTCCTTTCTTATATGAGGTTTTATTTTTTCTTCTATATATTCCTTAGGTGCTGCCCCAACCATTTCTTCCACTACCTTCCCGCCCTTGAAAATCATCAATGTGGGGATACCCATAACATTATACTGCGAAGCGGTTTTAGGAGCATCATCTACGTTCAATTTACCGACTTTAAGTTTTCCCTGATAGTGTTCAGCTATTTCTTTTACTATTGGTGTTACCATATTACAAGGAGCACACCAGGGTGCCCAGAAATCTACTAATGCCGGTAAATCTGATTCCATAATTTCTTTTTTGAAGTTTTCATCAGTTAATTTAATTTCCACTTTTACACCTCCTCGGATATTTCAATCTTTTAATCTTTTTATATGCCCAACAAAACGGGCAAATTTTTGATAACCCATGAACAAATTCTGCCCAATCTGATTGCGGTTTAGCACGTGCAACGATACACAAAGGACAAAGGACACAAACAAAAGCTAAAGGATAAAGTAAAATTTTTTTCATCTGTTATTCTCCATACATTACAGCGTTCTGTCAACTTCGCTTAATATTTGGTTAAGTTTATCTGCATAGATGAAATCCGTAACTTGCATATCAATTTGCCTCACACCTTCCACCTGACTAATAGCATTTCTGATATCAAAAGCAAGTTTAAATCCCAAAGGACAGGTCGGCATTGATGGACTAAAAATCAACTCCACTTTCTCATCATCCGTTACTTCTAACTTTTTAATTAACCCCATACTGACTACATCAATGCCTGTTTCCGGGTCAATAACTTTGTGTAACGTTTCCATTATTTTTTCTTTGAGATTATTTGAGTTCATTTTGTATGGTTTTCCAGACATCCTTAATTTGTTCCGCAATTTCTCCGTCGGAATATTCTACAACAGTCTGCTTATTTACCATTGCTTCTGTTACTGCAGAATCATATATAATTTTGCCCGCCAGATTAATCCCATTCTTCTGACAGTATCCTTCTATTTTTTCAGTCATATCCGGATTCAGGTCATATTTGTTGATTGCTACAAATGTTTTTACTTTAAAATGTTGTGCTAATTCTATCACTCTCACCATGTCATGTATCCCCGATAAAGTAGGTTCGGTTACTACTAAAACCCCATCTGTTCCTGTAATTGAAGAAATAACCGGGCAACCTATCCCTGGAGGGCCATCAATAATTATTAAATCACGATTTTCTCTTTCAGCTATTAATTTTGCATTCTGTCGGACTATAGTTACTAATTTCCCTGAATTTTCTTCGGCAATTCCTAATTTAGCATGAACAAAAGGGCCATATTTAGTATCTGATATAAACCACTCACCTGACCGATTATCCTCCATCTTTATCGCGCCCCTGGGACAAATATGAAAACAGACTCCGCATCCCTCGCAAGAAATTGGGTCAACTGTGTAATTCTCTTCGGATATTGCATCAAACCGGCATTGAGCAATACAGGTTCCGCAGTTATCACATTTTGCTCTATTTATTACTGCAGTCTTACCACCTTTAAATTCGTGTTTCTCCAAAATTTTTGGGTCAAGTAAAAGATACAAATCTGCTGCATCTACATCGCAGTCAGCCATAACTTTATTTTGTGCTAAACTGGCAAAAGATGCAGTAATAACCGTTTTACCTGTACCACCTTTTCCACTTATAACAACAAGTTGTTTCATATGGTTTTGCCAAATCTGACTTGTAACCCTGACAGGGTATATCCTCTATTTCCTTGTATGGAGAATGAATAATACCTGTGGGTTTAATTTCTATTCTTTTCACTTTTATCTATTTTCCCTTATTTTTTCTTACCATTGCAATTCCTATAAATATTTTATTAACTACGCTTGTGCCTGAAACATCTTTTTTAAAGAAGGAAATAACTCCAGGTTTGTATGTGGTAAAAAAAGCGTAGATGTATATTCATTCATAAAAACAGGGTCTGTTGAAAGTTCAATATAAGTCATTTTTTGTGCAATTTCTTTTACTTTTTTACGTGCCTCTTTTGATAAAAGACACATCTTTGCTCCAGTAATAGATGAATTACCGATGAAGAGGAATTTATCATGGGGTAAATCAGGAAGCAATCCTATAATAATTGCTTTTTCAATATCCACATACGTTCCAAATCCACCCGATATATAAATGCGGTTTATATTTTCAAATTTAAGTCCCACCTGATTTAGTAAAACCTGTATACCTAGGAAAACAGCACCTTTTGACCTTATAAGATTAGAAATGTCTGATTCAGTAATTACTATATCCTCGTTTGTTTCGGATTCTTTTGAAGGAACAACGACGAATTCATATTCATTTTCACCGCCATTTTTACGTACAAGAGGAGAAGCACCGGGAATGAATTTGCCGGCACGGTTAATAATACCTTTCTTAAGAAGTTCAGCGGGAATGTCAAGTAAACCGGAACCGCATATACCTTTTGGTCTTGTATCGTCTATGGTGCTATATTTAACCTTATCTTTATCTCCAGATATTTCAATTCTCTGTATAGCTCCTTTTACTGCATGCAGTCCGCACTTTATCCCTACACCTTCAAAAGCAGGTCCTGCGGAACATGCACAACAGAGTAACCAATCCTTGTTACCCAGTACTATTTCACCATTGGTACCCAAATCAATCAATAATGATATTGTCGAAAAATTATCCATACCACATGCCAGTACACCCGCAGTTATATCACCACCAACATATGATGCCACGTTGGGTGTACAGGATACTACACCTTTTGAATTTATATTCAACCCTATTTCACTTGACTTTAAAGGCGGACACTGATTAAACACTGGAATATAAGGTTCCTTTCTGATATTGAGGGTGTTAAAAAACTAAGTTTTTAAATTACTTTTGTTCTTTGAAATTAAAGAAATTTACAAAAAATAGCGACAAAAGGCTATGTGTAGAACTTTAGTTAAGAAAAAACTATTATT
>MNXB01000048.1 GCA_001871125.1 Elusimicrobia bacterium CG1_02_37_114 | reverse complement strand
CCGTACTTTTCGGAAACTTCTTTATGTACTTTTTCAACAATCTTTGCCTGGTGGACAACTTCCTCCACTGTGCAGACAACGGGTATCATTATTTCAGGAAAAACTTTTTTTCCTTCTTTAAGCAATTCTGCAGATGCTTCAAATATTGCCCGTGCCTGCATCTCCGTGATTTCAGGATACGTTATGCCTAAACGAACTCCCCTGTGTCCCATCATCGGGTTATTCTCATGCAGACTGTCTGCCCGTTTGGAAAATTCTTCCATGTTTATACCCAAACTGCCGGCAAGTTTTTCCCGTTCATCTTCACGTCTCGGAACAAATTCATGTAACGGCGGGTCGATTGTTCTGATTGTAACCGGTAGTCCTTCCATAACTTCCAGTGTCCCTTTTATATCGGATTTCATATGCGGAAACAATTCATCAAGAGCTGCCCGTCTTTCTTTTTCGTCTTTAGAAACTATCATTTTACGCAGTTTAAACAACGGTTCCTCCGCGCCTTTCCCGTAAAACATATGCTCAATACGGAAAAGCCCGATACCTTCTGCACCGAATTCTCTCGCTTTTTTTGCATCTTCCGGGGTATCTGCGTTTGTGCGAACTTTAAGTTTGCGGATACTGTCGCATAATTTCATAAATTCAACAAAGTCCTTGTTCTCTTCAGTTGCCTTTACCATCGGTAATTGTCCGAGATATACATAGCCCCGGGAACCGTTAAGAGTAATCCAGTCTCCTTCTTTCACTGTCGCATCACCGGCTTTAAATATTTTATTTTCATATTCAACTGAGATTGTACCTGCTCCGACTATACAGCATTTCCCCCAGCCCCGGGCAACCAGAGCCGCATGGCTTGTAAGTCCTCCGCGTGCAGTAAGGACTGCCTGTGCTGAGCGCATTCCTTCAACATCTTCAGGATTGGTTTCTTCCCTGACTAAAATAACTTTTTTGCCCTGTTTAGCCCAGTTCACAGCATTATTTGCAGAAAATACTGCCATACCAGTACCACCGCCTGGACCTGCAGGTAAACCTTTTGCTATAAGTTTTGCCGTTTTTTCAGCTTTCGGGTCAACTATAGGATGAAGCAGTTCGTCTATCTGGGACGCTGTTACTCTCATTACTGCTTCTTCTTTTTTGATAAGTTTTTCTTTCGTCATATCAAGTGCCATGCGGACTGCTGCAGGACCGTTTCTTTTACCTATACGGCACTGCAACATCCAGAGACGTCCTTCCTGAATCGTAAATTCTATATCCTGCATATCGTGATAATGTTTTTCAAGTGACTTCTGGATTTTATCTAAATTGCGATATATTTCCGGCATGGATTTTTCCAACGAAAGCAGATTAATGTTATGTTCGGATTTCCCCGCTTCATTTATAGGATTGGGCGTTCTTATACCGGCGACAACGTCTTCTCCCTGAGCATTTGTCAGCCATTCACCGTAAAATATTTTTTCACCTGTTGCGGGATTCCTGGTAAATGCTACGCCTGTTGCTGAACTATCACCCATATTTCCGAATACCATTACCTGGACGTTTACCGCTGTCCCCCAGATATCAGGTATGTTTTCTATCCTGCGGTAAGAAATTGCTCTTTTCCCGTTCCAGCTGGAAAAGACCGCTCCGATTCCTCCCCACAACTGTTCCATAGGGTCCTCGGGGAAATCTTTGCCGAGGACTTCTTTGACTTTTGATTTATATATTTCAATCAATTTTTTCAGGTCATCTGCGGTAAGTTCCGTGTCCTGTTTTACTCCGCGTTGTTCTTTCGTTTTTTCTAATTCACGTTCTAATTGCCGACGGATTCCCTTACCTTCTTCCGGCTCAATCCCTGCAGCTTTTTCCATCACAACATCGGAATACATCTGGATTAATCTTCTCTGGGCATCATAAACAAAACGCGGGTTATTAGTCTTTTTTATAAGTCCTTCCCGGGTTACATTATTCAACCCGACATTCAGAACAGTCTCCATCATACCCGGCATAGAACGGCGCGCTCCCGAACGCACCGATACTAACAAAGGATTGTCCGGGTCACCGAATTTACTGCCCATAATCTGCTCAACTTTTTCAAGAGCTTTTTTTACCTGCATTTCAAGACCTGCAGGATATTTTTTCTTATTCTGATAATAAGTGCAGACTTCTGTTGTTATGGTGAAACCCGGAGGCACGGGTATTTTTATATTTGTCATCTCTGCCAGGTTAGCGCCTTTGCCGCCCAACAATTCCTTCATCTTTTCATTACCGTCTGCTTTCCCGCCACCAAAGAAATACACATGTTTCTTACTTTTTGATTTTGTTACCATTAATTATAACTCCTTCCCATTGTAGCGTCCGAATTCGGACGATTTTTTAAACTCTAATGTCAAGACCTGACCCCACAACTTACAAATTATTTTTTGCCTATGACCTTTCTGGTCGCTTCGGCAAGTTTTTTATTCCATTGACGCATCTCGTCAAGGTCAAGACGTCTGACAACAACATCTATCCTGCGATTTTTAGCCTTTTTCTCCGGAGTACTGTTACAATTACTGACGAGTATTTTTAATTCTTCTTTTGACAAATCACTGAGTTTTAATTCCTCTTTACCTTTAGGCAAATTACCGATGCGTTCTTTTTGAATTACTTCCAATTCGGCTTTGATTAACTCCTGTGCGGGATGATATTCGCCGTAACCCGCAGATGTAAACCTTTCAGGGCCAATGGTTATATTGTAAATAATTAATCTGAGGACATTGGTTGCGCGCGCGGTTGAGAGTTCCCAATTAGAAGGAAATTGGGCTGTGGCTATCGGAGCATTATCCGTATGGCCCTCTATGCTTACCCGGTTTGGATATTCGGCTAAAAGTCCCACTATATCGGTTATTATAGTCTTCGCTTCAGGATAAATATCCGCATGTCCTGAATCAAACATATATTTTTCACTAAATGATATGATTAATCCCTCTTTCTGTGTTATCTGGGTTGACACAAATGTTTCAAGTTTATTTTCTGTAACATAGTTATCTATTTTGTTCTTTATTTTTTTGAGTTGGTCCTCTGTAGCAGCACCTGAAAGAGCAAAAAGCATAACAAAAAATATCAACAACTGCGTCATCAGGTCTGAATATGATACAAACCACGGTGCCGCTGGTGTACCAATCCTGACATCTCCACTTCTTTTTTTACCAACTGACATAATTTTGTCGTGATCCTAATTCTATGGTGTTCCACCCGGAGGTGTCGGACCACCGGTGGGGGTTGTTACTGCTTCCCTTGCTGTTGCCATAGCAATCCGTCGCATCTTGGGTTCCAAATATGCCTGCAAGTTTGCCTCCAGTATTGATGGCGTTGTTCCTGACTGCAGTAACAGGACTCCGCGAACTATGACTTCTTTGACAAGCAGTTCCTCTTCGCTTCTTCTTTTAAGTTTACCTGCAATTGGCAGAAAAACCATGTAGGCTGCTATTATACCATAAAAAGTCGTCAGAAGTGCCACTGCCATACCACTGGCAATCTGTGACTGGTCCTGTAAAAACGCTAACATAAGGATAAGACCTATGATTGTTCCTAACATACCAAATGACGGCGCATACGTACCCATTGTAACATATATCTCTTGCCCGATTTTGTGTCTTTCCTGAATGAAAGTAATTTCTGTTTCCATAAGGTTGCGTATAAGGTCTGCATCCTGACCATCCACTACCATCTGGACTCCGCGTTTCATAAAATCATTGTCCAACATTCTTATATTTGCTTCCAGTGAAAGGAACCCCTCTTTTTTAGACCTCTGCGATAAAGCAACAAACTGGTGAATAATACCGGATGTATCTTCGCTGGGCTGTGTAAAAACTTTTCTTGCTATTTCCCACACACCCAAAACCTGTTTCAACGGATAATTTATCAAAGTGGCGCATATGGTACCACCGAATGTTATCATCATGGAAGGTATATTTATAAATAGAATAAACTGGGTAAAATCAATTCCTCTTCCTCTCAACATTATACCGAATGCAATAATAACAAATCCTGCAATTGCCCCTATAAGTGTCGTTATGTCCATAATGTTGCCTCCTTTACAATTATACTATTTTATTTTCTTTTGTCCCTATGTCTCTGCGGTATTCTTTAATTTTATTTATTACAACATCAACGTTTTCCTGGACTATGTATTGATTACCTGTTACTAATACTATCCTTGTATTGGGTAAAGCATCAACACTCTCTATAAGTTCAGCATTAATAACTATTTCACTGCCATTAAGTCTATGAAGTTTTATCATAATTAGGGACACATCCCATTTTTAGCCTACATCAACGGTGGCATACTCAATACAGGGTGATTGACTTTCTGCAAATGTTCCAGAAGTCCCACCGTATCTGAAGTAATCGTCTCATCGGCAATCTTGTTAATCAAATCAGTGTCCCCCTCTTCTTCGCAACGTTTTTTGAGTTTATCGCCCAATAATTCTTTAAGTTCTTTCGGCATCCAGACAATTCTTTTCAATCCGCCGTCAGCAGAAATGAATTTTTTACTCACTAAATACAATTTTCCTACACCCATAAATCCCGGTGTCTGGTTACCTCCGCCTATAGTACCTGCCAGAGTAGAAAATGCCATACCGCAGGGTGTCATCCCGGAATATTCACGGTTGACCACCATAAACCCGTTTGCTTCGGGAATCATCGCTATTATACACTCAAAACAACCGCAACTCGTCTCGGGAAATGTCATTATTGAATATCCATGAAACCGTTCTATCGTCTTATTGGATTTCTGATAAACAATGTCATTAACTCCTGACCATTCACCCCGGACAGTGTCAAGGCATTCACCTTTCTTTATTGGTTGATTTGCTCCCCGGGGGTTCAATTCATACGCTGCCTTGCAATCCAGCCAGGAATAGGCACCGCACAATCCCAATCTCTCCGGTTTGACAATACAAACATGTGAGGGTGCAAATGTCTGGCATAAGATGCAGGTATAAAAAGTATCTGTAGATTCATCAGTCATACCTGCAGTCCTGGCATCCCGCTCCTCATAAATTTTTTTCGCTTCAGTATGATATTTATCTACATCTTCCTGTTTTGTATAAATGGTTACCTGAACTTTATCTACAATCGCACTGAATACATCATGCAACCGTGCATGAAGAATAACGCCTAAGTGTTTTATTTTAAAACCTTTGTTCTTTGCTATTTTGCTTATTCTTAACCAGCAGAGGTCTCTCTGACCCATATGAAAAACACCCGACGCTTCGTTCAACATAGTGTGTATCTGCCGTTCAAGTATAGGTTCAAAATCCTTTTGCATTTTTCTTCCCGCAACTTCAACTAAAACACCCAGGGGCATGGCTGAACCTTCTTTAGCATCGTCAATCTCAGGACCAACGACTTCAATTTTATTATCTTCAAGAGATTCCAAATCTCTCGTTACAACGAGTTCAAATGCAGTAGAGTATTTTCCGCCAAACTGGATGAACATCTGTTCTTTTCTGACAGTCTCGCCTTCAAATGCTGGAGAATACGCGACAGGTATAGGTATTTCAGATACCTTGACTTTAACACCGCGAATCTCAATACCTGTGGAAACAATCTTGTTATGGTCAAACTCTTTCACCAGATGTTCGTAAGTGCATATTCCCGTAGGTCTGATTTCAGGTATGTCTGTATCAGCAACTATAGGAAAACCCATATTTATTGCACCTGCTCCGGTAGCATATTTAATATCATCTAATTCACCTAAAACCATACCAAAAGCAAACACCCTGTCTTTACAATACTTCAAACATTTAAGTGCTTCGCCTTTCTTGTGTCCGCCGAATGTCAGTGCAGACCTTATTGCCCAGTTGAGCGGATAAATACCGGTTATTGTATCGCGGCCGTATGGAGCGATGTATGTTTCCCAGCCCATTTCAACACCCTCTTCCTTCAGCTGGTCAATTATGCTCCTGCCGTCTTTCGTACTGCTTCCCACAAAACACATAATACTTCTTTTCTGAAGTTCCCTGACTATGTTTACAGCAGTCTTGTTATTGGGTGCTGCACCTAATATAGCACAAAAGCCCGGCATCCTGCCGTCCACCAACTGAATTCCCAGCGTCCTCATCCATGTATCGGTATAAAACCCGATGCAATCGGGCTGCGGTTCCTGCCCGTATAAATATCTTAAAGCAACAATTATTTCTTCACCTAAAAGTGCCGCGACTCCGCTGTCTAAAGTATCTCCTAAATACGGGAGCCACACTTTCTCGCTGGGTTCGTCGTGTAAAAGTGTCTTGATATGTTCCATTACCGGTTTTATTTCTCCCAGTGTCTTAATCTCCAATCCCATAAGTCCGTATGCCATGGGTAAATAAAATGCCGTCTCGGGAAAACCAACCGACTGGTTTTCGCCTTTTTCCTGTACTGCCTTGTTCAGGAAACTTTCTGCTTCGCTATAAATTTTTCTTGCTCCTCTTATTGCTGCCGATGCAACTATTTTTGACATATGCCCTCTCCTTCCATATCTTTTTTCATATATAAATGACTTATTTCAATCTATAGCATTCATTTTTTTCTTAATCTATTTGTTAAATATTTTCTTCCTGCTTCAAACAGCATCGGTTGATGGCCTATGTTTTTAATCTGATAGCTATTCGATATACCATTCAATATATTCATCGAAAGTCTTGGTATAAGACTTATCGCCATATTTAATACCAACATTATAATCCGGATCACCATAAACCATATCAATGCTCTTGTCTGGTAATTTTCAAAATAACCTTTTTATTTTCTACCGAGGTTTTTTCATCAATTTCATCCCCACATTCACGACAAAAAATTCTATATTCTTCTTCTGTAAATTCTGATTTAATAACTTCAAAATTCCCATCTACAAATTTCAAAAGGTCGTAACGGTTGGGTATCGTCACAAAATCTTCCGAGTTACAACTTGGGCATCTAATGTTGGTTGCTGGTTGCATATAATACCCCCTTATCATATTAAATCTTTTTATCGCAATATTTTCACTTATATTCCTATAATACAATTATAATTAAATTACAAACGGCATTGATAAAAAGTTAATATTAATTCAATTTGTGGAACACCTTCCTTTATTTTGCCTGCAAAATATCAGGGGAATTATCAATTATTCTTCTCCTGTTATTTCTTATACCGGCATTTTTCACGAGTTAAGACATTAATCCACCACCACCTTCATCTATTTCTGTTTTTGCACTTTCCCAACCCGTTTGGCCCAAAATACTTATAGATTTTGGCGAATTTAATTTTCTAAATATTTTACCTTTTGGCTGGCAAACAACTTCAAATGGGCATTCTTTAATACCGGGAAGCAAAGGGTTATTGCCTGAAACAAAAATGGATTGCTCTATTACGATATACCCCTCACTATCGGTGCAAGGAAGTATTTTATCAATAATATAGGCTTTATTCTTAATCTTGTTTTTATAACATATTTGGCAGGTCTTATTTCTGCCCGAATGCCATTTGAAAGTATGCTTTTTGGTTTCACATTCAAAAATACATAAAGACTCTTTACAGAAATCCTTTCCGATTACTCTATAAACAATATAGTCAATTAAACAAGGACTCTCAATGCACTCCTTAGGATATTTATGACTCCAAATTTCCCATACCTTTCGCCAAGCCAACGCATTCATTTGATCAATTAATCCATATTGATAGCAAAAAATATCCAAGAAACTACTAATCAAAATAATATCTGTTTTTAAAATGCGACTTCTTAATGCGACTTTAGTAGTATTGATATCGCTGGCAACATCAATCTTATCAAAATTCTTTGGCTTCTTCCAAACTCCTAAAACAACCATATCTCTTAGAAACATATCTGTCTTTTTATTCCCAAAACCAGACCCACGGTTATCTATTAAAAGATTTCGCACCTCTTCGATATCATTATTGCAGAATGACAGAAAATCATAAGGTTCAATTTTGTTGTTTATTAGAATTTGTGATGCAGTGATTGCGTATTTAACACGTTTATCGTTTTGTGATAATCCAGTAATTCCAATATTCTTTAGAAAATCTTCCGGGTTCTGATTGATATTTTTTATATCAAATATACTCGGGTCTTCTCTATATTTTTCAAATAGATTTTCAAAATCTCTGGTACCTCTAAAATCCTGATTAGCTGAGAAATATCTTATTTTGCAAATCTCTTCTGTTTTTAAAGAATAAGTGTTATATAATTCATAAAAAGGTTTTGCTTTGAATTTGATGAATATATCATGTAAAACATCTGCTACAAGAGCGCATTGATTTTCATCAATCTGTGGGTTTAATATTTCTTTATGGTATTGTTCCCAGAACTTATGAAATTCAGAAAAATACTGGAATTCTTCACCTTCAAGAGCTTCAGTAGTAGTTCCCAAGTCAGCATAAGTTTGATAAAGAAATTGATTCATTCTTGATATTGAACTCCTGACCTCATTTATAGTAATTTCCCCTTTACTATATTTTCCTAAGTCTTGTAAGAATTTCTTAAATAAGTCCATATTTTTGCCTGACATATTATTTTTCTTTCTTCGCATAGACCAGTAGATACTGATGCGTTATCATCAAATATTCTTCGTAAGGTGAATCTTTAACCCTATTTATTAGAATGATAATTTCTTTCAATAGCATATCAGTCTGATTGAACATATTCATTATTCTTTTTGCCATAGGTTCAACATAATCATTAACCCGAATATCTTTCGTTTGTATAACACAGAACCCGTTATATGCCATTTTAATTGACTCATTAATGATAATCTCATTGAGTTTATCAAGATAGATACTTACCTCTCCGCTGGTGAGATTATTATTTGTTAAACATGGCGATTTTATAAAAAGTAAATCGTAGTTATTATTACCAGATAATATTGGTTTCGGCTTACTATCTGCAATAAGATTTATTATACGATATTGTTTTTTGACAGAATATCGG
The DNA here is from genome assembly GCA_001871125.1 of Elusimicrobia bacterium CG1_02_37_114. Classification (GTDB taxonomy): domain Bacteria; phylum Elusimicrobiota; class Endomicrobiia; order CG1-02-37-114; family CG1-02-37-114; genus CG1-02-37-114. The sequence continues at coordinate 5,650 of MNXB01000048.1, read as the reverse complement.
TTTAACACATTTTTATTCAATCGCTCCTCAAATTCGTTTTCTGGTAATAGCCAAACGGTTGTAGTTTCCATTTCATTTAATCTGTGCTTCTGGGCTAACTTCTCAATGGTTGGAACCAATGTCTCATAAGCGGTACTTTGTTCTCTTACCGAAAAAGAATTAATTGTTTTAGGTTTTTCAAACACGGGCAAATATTCGTGAGCTAATAAGAGAAAGTTATATTTAATACTATTAGCATACCAGAATCCACTGGTCTTACAATTATGTTGGCGTTTAATAATAAGTTCTTTTAATTTAAACCCAGCATCTAAAAACACGCCAATGAACTGAAACCCTAATGGAATAACATTTTTCTTTTTGCGTGTATCACCGATCAGGATTGCGCATTGCCGTCCAGGTTTTAGTGTCCGATAACTTTCTTTTGCAACTGTAGCCATTTCTTTTAGAAATTCCTCTATACCAAGAAAAGAAAAGTCACCGTTGACTTGATTGGTGTAATGGATTATATCAGCATAAGGTGGATGAGTGCATATTAAATCAACGGAGTTATTTCCCAGAAATGATAAATCATGGGCATCGCCTACTCTTAATTCCGGTTCGTATTGTTTTATTGATTTTTCTCCATAAAAACTCAATTGCTCTTCAGATAAGCCAAAATTTACATTTTGCTTGGCAAGACTAATTGCTTCCTTGTTTATATCCATAGCAACACATTTCCGCCCCAATAATTTTGCTTCAACTGCGGTTGTTCCTGCGCCACAGAAATAATCCAGCACGGTTTCACCGGGCTTGGAATATTTAAGGATAATATTGCGGGGAATATAAGGTGCCCAATTGCCACGATATTCTCCACTATGGGTTGCCCAATTTCCACGACTTTTAAAACTCCAAACCGTTGTTTGCTCTTCTTTAAAATTTTCAGGAGTTAAGGTTTTTATCTTTTTGGATATGTTTAGACGACTTATATTAATCCCCTGCTTTTGGGTAATTAATCGTTCAAGATATCGGAAAGTTATCCCATATTTCTGCCCAAGATTTGAATCAGGGATACCTTTAGTTTTATCGGTCAATATGGCATTATCAAGTTCTGCCTTGGAGTGGTTATTTTTAAAATGAGTCGCCAATGTGTTTTTACAAACAGTACTACACAACGGACAAGTAAAAGAATCGTTAACGGATAATTTCTTCGTAGAATACAAGTCAATATCTTCTTTAATATGATTAGTCGATTTCGAACGATATCTAACTTTAATAGTCATATTATTATTAATTATTCCTTTTTTTACAAATCTTAAATATTTCAGTAATTACCTTTTGTTTTTTATTATCCATTTTGAGTCTTTTTAATATCCTGCTTTTTTCATTATCTGCTTAACTGACTTAAACAATGAAGAATCTTCTTTGAGTTCAAATGACGATTTACCCTCTAGATTGAACTTTTCAACTTCGCTGTCAAAGTCCAGTTTACCCAAACATTTAAACCCTGTTTGTTCTTCAACCGAACCCAGCAAACTATCCGGAAATCTATAATTACCTATTATATAAAATTTGTCAAATTTAATTCCAATTTCACTTATGATTTTATATGTCCTTTTTACATTATCAAAAGCTTTCTTTGAAGGGTCAATTATGGCAAATATTTCATCCACAGATGACATTATCCTTCTATTCAAATGTTCAAGTCCTGCGGGTGTATCTATTAAAACAAGTTTATAGTTTTTTCCCAGTCTTTCAACTATACCTTTGAGAATATTGTTAGGCTGACAGTAGCATCCCTCTGTCCATTTAACACCTAAGGATAAAAAATCAAAATTATTGCTTTCATATAAAACATTCTGATTGATTAGATAATCAATTTTTTCAGCCAGCAGGGAAGATTTCAGTTTTTCCTCTATATTCCCGACTTTTATATCAAAGAGCACATCCGAAACTGTCTTTATTTTTTTGCTGTCCAGACCGACCATCTCTGCTAAATTCTGGTCAGGGTCAGCATCAATGACAAGAACAGGAGGAGATTTCTCCTTAAAATACCTGCATAGAAGTGCGGTGAAAGATGTTTTCCCGACCCCGCCTCTACCCGTAGCAACAATCTTTGTCATAACTAATATTTCACAAGGCCTATATCTTTAATGTCTTTCCCGACCAAAGAAGCTTCTTTTTTATCCCTTATGAACCCCACAACTTTCTCAAGTGGCGGTTTCCATTCTTTAATAAATTCATTAAACGATTTGTTTTCCAAGATTGCATTACGAAGTTCGTAAGAATATTGAGAGCCATATTTTTTAGTAATAACCTGTGCACCGACTATCCTATCTGCGGTATCTGTAATAATTTTTATCTTCACAGGATATTTTCTGGACAGAGTTAATTTTTGTAGTTCGTTCAAATCGCGAATTTTTATTTCTAAATTAATTTCTTTTGCTGTCGTGGAACTGTGACCTATGCTGATGATTTGCTGGCCAAGTAACTTATCTACCTGGCACCGCATAAATCCATGGGTTTGCTGATTCCCTCCTGCTGCATTTACTCCTGCGAGCCTGCCTGCCAGTGCTGCTATGCTTCCCACCGGAGAATAAGTGTATTGACCTGTCAGTAAATCCAGGCTTTCTGCACAATCTCCTGCAGAATAAACATCCTTTCCTGAAGTCTGCATTCTACCATCAACCTTAATCGCTCCGGATTCTCCAAGTTTTATACCCGCGTTTCTGGCAATATCCACATTTGGTTTAACACCCGTCCCAAAAATAACCAATGATGTTTCTATCTTCTCGCCCCTCATCACAACATGCTCTACCTTATCATTCCCACCAATTTCGATTATGGCTTCGCCGGTCAACATTTTAAGACCTTCCTGCTCAAAACATCCGTTTAAATAATCGGAAAAATCCGGTTCCAGTAAACGTCTCAATATCCTTGACCTGACATTAAAATATACCTTTAGACCTTTTTTCATAAGTGCTTCGGCAATTTCCAATCCCACAAACCCTGCTCCAACTACTACAGCACTCAAACCCGGCCTGGCAATATTAACTATCTCCATAGTGTTATCATAAGTGGTAAAAGTACAAACGCCCTTCTTATCTGTCCCTTTCATTTTAGGAATCATCGGGTAGCCACCGGTGCAGAAAACTAAACTATCGTATTCAATTTTTTTAGTCTCATTGGATTTTATATTCTTTGTTTCCGCTGACTTAGAACCTAAATCAAATCTGACAACTTCAACTCCGGGTATGAAATCTATTCCCCGCTGGTGAAGGTAATCAGGAGGAAAAATAGTCGCTTCTTCCAGTCCCGATATTTCACCGGTTATAATTGAAGGGATTGCCGGTCTCCGGTATGGGTTATAAGGTTCTTTTGAAATTATGGTAATTTTAGATTTTGGGTCTTCTTTCCTTGCATTTACTGCAGATGATAAACCCGCAGCATTGGCTCCAATTATAAGTATTCTATTCATTTATTCCCCTGCCTCACAGCCACAGTTTTTGCTGTATTTTTTCTTCTTTCCTCTGTCAGTTCTTTCAACGGAATAAAACTGAGTGCCTTTGTCGGACATGCGGAAACACATGCCGGTGATTTACCTTCTTTCAGTCTTTCAATACACATGTCGCATTTTATTGAAACCCTGCCTTTATGACCTATGTCTATGACACCAAATGGACATACAAGTATACAATATTTGCATCCAATACATAAATTACCATTAATTATTACCGGGCTCTCTATATCTATTCTTTCAATAGCCCCGATAGGACAAATCTCTACGCAGGGAGCATTTTCACAATGCCTGCATTGCAGTGGAATTGAAAAATCTTTCCCTCCCTCAACTGTCACACGGGACTGGGGAACCGGGATTTCCTGTACTGCCTTAAATAAATCCTTGGATTCTGAATGTGCTACAGCACAGGCAAGTTCACAACTTCTACAACCCAAACATTTTTCCGCATCAACCACAATAATTTTTTCCATCATGTTGGGGTCAGGTCTTGACTTTACAGTTTATTGATATTCGGGGTTCAAGATCTGACACTATCTCCTTTCTCCAGACACTTGTCAGGAACAAGATAATTAACTACATAATCACGAACTCCACCTTCAAGTGAAGTTATATTTTTCTTATATCCTGACTTACGCAATTTATTTAATTCTGCCTGTGTATGATACTGGTATTTATCCCTTATACTTTCCGGCATATCAACATATTTAATCACTGGTTCTTTATTCAACGCATTAAAAACTGCCTTTATTAAATCGTTCCAGGTCCTTGCCGCACCGGAACCGACATTGAATATACCGTTTATTTCAGGATGTTCAAAGAAAAAAAATGTCATATCAACAGCATCCTTGACATAAACAAAATCTCTGACCTGACCGCCGTCAGGATATTTGCCGTTATATGACTTAAACAACCTGACCCTGCCTTCTTTTATTATCTGCTGGTATGATTTCAGGACGACACTGCGCATATCACCTTTATGATATTCATTGGGACCAAAAACATTGAAATATTTCAAACCAACGATTTTTTTAAAAAGATTGTTTTTCAATGCATGCATATCAAACATCTGCTTTGATTCAGCATAGTAATTCATGGGCTTGAGTTCAGGAATGACCTTTTCATCATCGGAAAAGCCCCTGGAACCGTCTCCGTATGTTGCTGCAGTTGAAGCATAGATAAATCTGACATTATTTTTAACCGACCATTCTGCCAGATTCTTTGTATATTCAAAATTGTTCTCTATGATTGAATCCCTGTTTTTTTCTGTTGTGGAACTATTGGCCCCCATATGAAATATTGCTTTAATGTCTTTTATCTTATTCCCCCGGATTTTTTCAAGGAACTCTATTTTATCAATATAATTGTCAAAACTCAATGGTGCAAGGTTTCTCTTTTTGTTTTCACTGACAGACTTCCCTTCATCTACGATTATTATATCCTTATGGCCAAGAGTATTCAGTTTCCATACAATGGCACTGCCTATAAATCCTGCCCCACCTGTAATGACAAACACCTTTCACCTCAAACCTAAAATAACTTCCGTAGATTCTTTATTTTTTTTCACGGAGTTTTTTTACCGCTTTTTCTAATATCACTCTATCTGGAAAATCTTTTTCTCTATGAGTCTGCTTTGTCAATAGAAGTCCTTCTAAATTAAGTGTTTTTATCGGAAGTCCGTCGATTTCTACTGACTCAGCATACTTTTTTAAATCTTCGTAAGTTTTACCGCAAGCGTTGAACATTATATCAACGACGACTTCATCAGCTAAACGTATAGTGTCTTTTTCTTCAAACCAGGATATATCAATGTCTTTTGCGGATTTATCAGGTAATACTAACAATGCTTTTATTAATTTCTCCCCTGTTTTCTTGTTCGAAGGCACCAAAATATCAATATCTGTTGTTGTTCTTACAAAACCATGTGATTGAATGGCATACCCACCAATAAGCAGATATTCAACATTGTTATCGTTTAAGGATTTTATTACCTTTTTTAAATCTCTCGCCGTTGCCGGCCTTGGTGTTTTATCCATTTTTATTTATTTCCTTTTGTCTCTCTATTATCCCTTTTATTATACATTCCTCCCAGTGTTTATTTGCTTCTTCATGAGTTTTATAATGATAGGCCCCTTTTTTAATATAAATCTTACTTTT
>MNXB01000082.1 GCA_001871125.1 Elusimicrobia bacterium CG1_02_37_114 | reverse complement strand
TTAATAAAATATCCTCGTCTCTTTTGAATGGGGTCAGGTCTTGACATTAGAGTTTATCCGTAGGATTATCTTATTTATCCGCAGGATTATCTTATTTATTGATTTTTTGTTATTATTAAAGTATAATTTTTAATATGCCAGCCAGAATAGACAGGCAATCCCTTACACCATTGATGCAGCAGTATCATAACATCAAGAAAAACTACCAGGACGCTATTCTTTTCTTCAGATTAGGTGATTTTTATGAAATGTTTGGTGAAGATGCTGTTAAAGCGAGTCCTGCATTAGAGATCGTTCTTACCAAAAGGCAGGATGTGCCGATGTGCGGCGTGCCGTACCACTCTGTTGCCAATTACCTTGCAAAACTGATTAAGAAAGGATTCAAGGTGGCAATCTGTGAACAAATAGAGGACCCTTCCTCTGCAAAAGGCCTTGTTAAAAGAGAAGTAATAAGACTGATTACTCCCGGGACCGTAATTGAAGAAAACCTGCTGGATACAAAAAAGAACAATTATCTGCTGGCGGTTTATCCGGAACACAACGGCGATAATAGTTATGACATCGGTATTGCATATCTTGATATATCTACCGGTGATTTTTTCATGACCGAATTAGCCGACGATAATACTTTAATTAAATTTGCCTGTGAACTCACAAGAATAAATCCGAGTGAATACCTTATCCCTCCCGGTTTTGAAAATTCGCAGGTTAAATCATACCTGGATAAACTAAATATTGCAGGAACAGTTTTGGAAGACCGGACTTTTGAATATAACCAGTCAATTGAAAAAATACGTGCTGCTTATAGTGTAAAATCTATGGTATCTTTTGGAATAAAGGATAAAACGATTGGAATAAATTCCTGTGGTGCAATATTGTCATATTTAGAGCAGACGCAGAAACTATCTCTGCCGCCATTGAAAACCATAAAATATTATTCTATTGAAGAGTATATGCAGCTGGACGATTCGGCAGTAGGCAACTTGGAACTGCTGGAGGGTCTTACAACACGTTCCAAACAAAACAGTCTTTTAGAAATACTTGACCACACAAGCACTCCCATGGGCAGCCGTTTCTTGCGTAAATGTCTTCTTCAACCTCTCACCAATAAAGATGAAATTTCAGCAAGACAATCAGTCGTGGAATTTTTTGTGGTAGAAGGGTTTATCAGAAGACAACTAGCTGAAATCTTTAAAATGAGTTCGGACCTGGAAAGAATTCTTTCAAGATTATCTTCAGGACTTGCAAATCCGCGTGATATAATTGCATTGAGGAATACATTAAAAACCGTACCTGAAATTAAAAATGTTTTAAATGGAACAGCTACCCTTCAGGATATGAAACCCAAAAAATTGAATTCTATAATTGAAAATCTCTACGAGATGGAAGAAACTGTAAATTTAATTTCAAAAGTTATCGCAGACAACCCGCCTGTGGATGTCCATAAAACCGGTGTCATAAAAGAAGGTTATAATAAGGAACTGGACGAACTACATAAAATCAGCAGGGACAGCAAAACCTATTTAGCACAACTTGAACAGAAAGAACGTGCCAGAACTGGAATTAATTCGCTCAAAATCGGCTATACTTCAACCTTCGGCTACTACATTGAGGTTACCAAAGTTAACCTTAATTCAGTCCCCCGGGAATATGTCCGCAGACAAACACTCACCGCAGGTGCAGAAAGATTTGTAACTGAAGAATTAAAACAATACGAAGAGAAAACGCTCACCGCAGAACAAAAAATCCAGCAGCTGGAACTGGAAATATTCAACCAGATAAAACAATCAGTACTTAAAGAATCGGACAGGATTCATATTATAAGTTTTTCATTAGCAGAACTTGATATGTATCTATCACTGGCTAAAGTTGCAGTTGAAAATGATTACTGTAAACCCGTGGTGGACTATTCATACAAAATTGACATAAAAGACGGCAGGCATCCCGTAATAGAAAAGAAATTATACGGAAAATCGTTTGTACCCAATGACATTTATCTTGACGGCAAAGAACACCAGATAATAATCTTAACGGGACCCAATATGGCTGGTAAATCAACATACCTGAGGCAGGCAGCATTAATAGTTATAATGGCACAAATCGGCTCATTTGTACCTGCAAGAGAAACCAGTATAGGCATAATTGACCGTATATTTACAAGGATTGGTTCTGCTGACAACCTGGCAACGGGTGAATCAACATTTATGGTAGAGATGAACGAAACCGCAAAAATCCTGCACAATGCAACGCAACGCAGTTTACTTATTTTAGATGAAGTGGGCCGCGGGACTTCAACTTTTGACGGGATTTCAATTGCCTGGGCTGTGGTAGAACATCTTACAGATAAAAAGGGGGAGCCCGGTCCTAAAGTATTGTTTGCAACACATTACTTTGAACTGACTGAACTCGGTGAGAAATACCCCGGCATAAAAAATTTCAATGTCAGCATAAGAGAATGGAAGGACGAGATAACATTTTTATATAAAATAGTTCCTGGCTGTTCGGATAGGTCCTATGGCATACATGTTGCAAAACTCGCCGGGCTTCCACAAAATGTTATTAACCGCGCAAGAGAAGTATTGCTTGAACTTGAAAAAAAGTCATCTTCCGAATTTGATAAATTAGACCGACTTCGTCGGCCTGCGGACAAATTAGTCAATTCTCAGAGAAGCGTCCAGATTGAATTGATAACAAATATAAACGAAGGAGGAAAAAATGGGTGAAGAAAAAAGGCAGTACACACGTTTTGTATTAATGCAAAATTTAGCCAAACCACTTGATTTGTTTATTGACCCGCCTTTATCTGAAACACAAAGCTCCGTACCTGCAGTGTTACTTGACTTATCTGCCGGTGGTATGGGACTTCTGACTTTCGCTACTATCAAAACTGAAACAAAAGTGAAGATAAAAATCAATCTGCCCGGTTTAAAAACCAACAATATTGACGGCAAAATTGTATGGTCTGTGGAAAAAGGTGAAAGCTGCCGGTTGGGATTATTGTTTACAAAAATAGAACCTCATGATTTTGACAACATAAAGCACATAGCGGAAGATTATGCTGACTGTGAAACAAAACTTTCTCTGGGTGTGAGGGATGTGTGTTTCAAAGATTGCAGGTATCATCCTCTATGTACTAAACCGGTAAAAGCAATTATTAAAAGATGAATAAGATACATCTATTGAGTAATGAAGTAGTAAATAAAATTGCTGCGGGTGAAGTCGTGGAACGACCCGGCAGTGTCATTAAGGAATTGGTTGAAAACAGTATAGACGCACAGGCAAAACACATAACAATTGAGTTTGAAGCCTCGGGCAAGAAACTTATCAGGGTTACCGATGACGGATGCGGAATGTCTCCTGAAGATACAGAAATGTCTGTCAAACGTCATACCACGAGTAAAATAAAAGATTTCCCGGACCTTTTGAAACTCAGTACAATGGGTTTCCGTGGTGAAGCGTTGTCATCAATTGCAGCGGTATCAAAATTAGATATTGTTACAAGAATTGAAGATTCACAAACCGGATGGGATATAAATGTTTCCGGAGGCAAATTAGTTAATAAAAGAGAAATTGGTGCACCTAAGGGAACAACTATAGAAGTAAAAGACATATTTTTCAATACACCCGCACGGAGAAAATTCCTTAAAAGTGACCAGGCTGAACGCGTAAATATTCTTCATATAATTGAAGAACTTGCTCTCTCTAACCCGGAAATAGGTTTTACAGTAAAATCTGATAAAAAAACTATAATAAATGCGCCTGCGGTCTCGCCTTCGGCGAGCAATCACAAAGAAAGAATAATTGATATTATGGGTAATGAAGTATATAATGGTACAATATATTTTGAAAAAGAGCAGGGGGACTTCAAAATAACAGGATTTATTTCACGCATTGAAAACAGCCGGTTAAATAAAAAAATGCAGTATTTCTTTATAAACAGGAGACCCGTTACAAGCAGGATTTTATCACAGGCATTATACGATGCCTACCGCGATAGTCTGCCTGTGAACAGACATCCAATGGCAATGATATTCATTCAAACCAACCCGGAAGATGTTGACGTAAATGTCCATCCGACGAAACGGCTTGTAAAATTTTCATATGAAAAAGGAATATATGAACTGCTGAACCAGACTATAAGAGAGCGGATAGTAAAGCAAACTTCACCCATTTTCCATTTATCTGAATCAAAAACTACAACCTATATAGAACAAACCACCCTGCAATTGTCTCGGGAGACCGAAACGATGGAGCATCCTCTGCCTATTCTCTCTACTCCATCCCGCATTATAGGACATCTCTATAACACATATATAATTCTGGAAACACCTGACGGACTTACGATTATGGACCAGCATGCTGCAAACGAACGGGTGCTTTATGAAAAATTTATGAAACAGTCCAAACCAGATATAAAACCTATGGCACAGAACCTCATTGTCCCGTTGACATGGGAAACGTCCCCGCATGAGACTCAACTGTTAAAATCTCATCTTGAACAACTCCATAGAGCGGGATTTGTTATTGAGGAGTTTGGTAAGAATACTTTTATCTTTAAATCTTATCCGATAGTATTCGGCGAAATTAAGCAGGTTAAAGATTTCATCAATAATTTTATTTCAGCTTTGATGAATGACTTTACCGATTCATCTTTAAAAATTCTCGCTGTAGAAGAAAAAATTGTCCGTTCCGCATGCAGAGCTGCTGTAAAAGCAAAAGACCATCTCTCTAATAATGAAATATCGCAACTTCTAAATGACTTAAAAAGATGTTCTCAGCCATTGTGCTGTCCACACGGCAGACCGACAACAATTCATATTACGACAGAGGAACTGACAAAAAAGTTCGGCCGTACTTAAATGAAAATAAATGGTCGCTGTCCCTATTTAGTAATAGTAGGAGCAACAGCAACAGGCAAAACGAGTGTAGCGATAAAATTAGCAAAGAAAATTTCGGGTGAAATAATTTCTGCTGATTCAAGGCAGATATATAAATATCTGACAGTGGGAACAGCAAAACCTCAGGGGTATGATATTCCTTATCATTTAGTTGACTTCCTTGAACCAAAAGAAAAGTTCAGTGCCGGTGAGTTTGTGCGATTAGCAGAGGAATTCATAGAAAAAATAGCAGCACGGGGAAAACAACCTATAATTGTAGGCGGCACGGGACTATATATCAAAACTCTTATAGACGGTATTGTCAGATTACCTTCTGCTGACGAAAAATTGAGACAAAAATTACATAAACTTGTAGAGACACGCGGGAAAAAACATCTGCACATGTTGCTAAAAAAATTTGACCCTGCAAGTGCTGAAAAAATTCATCCAAATAATACAGTGCGGATAATTCGTGCCTTGGAGGTGTACTATCTCACAGGTAAACCCATATCGCACTGGCACAAAATCCACCCCTCACCCCTCCCTCTCCCACAAAGGAGAGAGGAAGAATCAATTTTAAATCCTCTCCCACAAGGGGAGAGGAATAAGGTGAGGGGATTCAAAATTTTCGGATTGGAATGGCAGAGAGATGTTTTATATGAACGGATAAACAACAGGGTCAACTGGATGCTTAACAACGGCATGATTGAAGAGACAAGAAAGTTAATCAAAAAAGGATATCAAAAGGATTGTCCTGCATTACAGAGTTTGGGCTATAAATGGGTACTGGACTATTTGGAAAACAAAATTGATTACAATAAAATGCAGCAACTCATAATGCGCGATACACGACACTATGCCAAAAGACAAAGGACATGGTTTAAAAAAGACAAAAGAATAAACTGGATTAAACTGAAAGAACCTTTTAAATCGGATAGAGTAGCGGATGATATATGGAAAAAGTTTTACTTGTTGGTATAAGATTACCCGGTGTCCCACACAGAGAGATAAACGTATCCATTGACGAATTATCTCGCCTGGCAGAAACTGTTAATGCCCTGGTAGTTGATACAATAATTCAGACGCGACAGAGGTATGACCCGGGGCATTTAATAAGTAAAGATAAAGCAAAAGAAATCTCTGGAATAGCTAAAGCAAACAATATAAGGACAATTATTTTTAATAAAGAACTTACTCCGACACAACAACGTAATCTTGAAGAGACCATAGGTGCAAAAATTATAGACAGAACAAGATTAATCCTTGACATTTTCGCCCGCCGTGCACGGACAAAAGAAGGAGCGCTTCAGGTGGAACTGGCACAGTATACATATTTTCTACCCAGAATTACAAAACAGGGTCTGTGGCTTGACGGACAGGTCGGCGGTATTGGCACGCGTGGTCCCGGGGAACGAAAATTAGAATATGACAGACGCAGGATTAGAGACCACATAGTAAAGTTAAAGAATCAAATAGATTCTATTCGCAGTCACCGCGACTTACAGCGACGGAGGCGCAAAGCCAGTGGAATACCGGTTATAGATATTATAGGATATACAAACGTGGGGAAATCAACTTTATTTAACGCTATAATTAAGAAAAATGCTGTGTACGCAGACGACAAACTTTTTGCTACGCTTGACCCTACCATAAGAAACCTCACTTTACCCTCCGGGAAAAAAATCCTTGTCACGGATACTGTAGGATTTATAAGGGACCTCCCGCACCAGTTAATCATGGCCTTCAGGGCAACTCTGGAAGAAATAACTTCCGCAGACTGCCTGATACATTTAATAGATGCAATCTCATCTGAACATGATGTCCAGGAAAAGGTTGTTTTTGATACAATATCCGAACTCGGTGCTATCAATGTTCCTCTAATCAGGGTGTATAATAAGTGTGACCTGCTTAACAAAAGACAACTTAAACCCAGGATATTAAAGGATGATTTGTTTATATCAGCAAAAACTGACAGGGGTATTGATAAATTATTAATTAAAATTGATGAAATGTTCAGGACAGAAAAAACAAACTATACAATAAAAATTCCTTATGCTAAATTAAATCTACTGCCCATAATACATCAATATTCAAACGTTACAAATGAAACCTATGGGAGTAGAAATATAAAATTACACATAAAAACTGACTCGGTTGGATGGCATAAATTACAGAAACATTTAATACAAACGAATTAATATGACTATACCAAATATCATAACATTTATAAGGATATTGTTTGTCCCTGTATTTATTCATCTTCTGGTTAACCATCAGTCAACCAATATACCGGGCATTGTTTTTGTCGGACTGGCTATTACTGATATGCTCGATGGATTTATAGCACGTCTGTTTAAAATGAAAACGCAACTGGGTGCTTTTTTAGATGCGTTTGCTGACAAATTGCTGATTCTGAGCAGTTATTTAGTGTTGACCTGTCTTACAAAAGTACCCGTATGGTTCTTCACGGTTATTGTGGGCAGGGATATTATAGTATTTTTGGGCTGGGTCTTAATTCTAATCCTGACAGGGTCCAGTGCAGTCAGACCGGGATTTCTTGGTAAAATTTCAATTGTTTTTGAAATGGCAACATTATGTATTCTGTTATTTGAGATGAATTCATTGATTAATACTTTTTTCTATTTAACGACATTAATGACTGTAGTTTCTATTATTGATTACATCATTAAGGGGAGTAAAAGAATTGTACCTGTCGCATAATTTTATGGATTTTAAAATTATATTTTTCTTAGTGGGTTCATATTTAATCGGAAGTATTCCATTCGCATATATAATAACAAAAACAGCCAGGGGAATTGATATAAGAAATTTCGGTTCGGGTAATCCCGGTGCTACAAATGTTTTTCGGGTAGCGGGTAAAACTTATGGCCTTATAACTCTAATGTTTGATTTTTTAAAAGGTCTGATAACCGTATCGGTCACAAAATTATTTTATCCTGATTTGATATCTATTTCAATAATATGCGGATTGCTAAGTATAATAGGACATAACTGGCCTGTCTGGCTGAAATTCCGTGGAGGGAAGGGGTTTGCTACAAGTCTCGGTGTCCTGCTTGGCTTAATCCCTCTTGTAACTTTTTTTGGATTGATAACATTTGTAATTATATTCATTCTTACTAAATATGTCTCTTTAAGTTCCGTATTATCCTCAATAGTGGTAATTGCTATGTGCTGGATAAAGCGGGAACAGTTAATTTTGTGTTTATTCGTATCATTAACCGGGTTAATGATAATTATAAGGCACAGACCAAACATTGTGCGCTTATTGAAAGGCACTGAATCCAAATTAAAAATATGACTAACAGGAATGTGTTAATGCTCGGCGGTGGAAACTGGGGTCTGGCACTGGCAACACTGTTAGACAATAACGGCTTAACCGTCTCGGTATGGGAATATTTCAGGGAACGGGTTAAAGAACTTACAGAGAAAAAAATTATCTCTTTTCCGGGGTTAAGTGACCGGGAGTTTAAATTACCCAGTTCAATTAAAATATTCAATGAACTGACGGAAATAACCAAAAATCAATACGGAACGATAATATTTGCCGTCTCATCGTCTGCTGTCCGTGATACGGTACGTAAATTGAAACAAACCGGAATAAATTATAAAAAATGCGGGATATTAAGTGTAGTCAAGGGGTTTGAACCGGATACATTAAAACGCATATCTGAAACAATATGTAAGGAATTACCGGAAGTAAGTAAAAACATCTGTGTCCTTTCGGGTCCGAGTTTTGCAATAGAAGTTATACAAAAAATGCCAACCGCAGTGGTTGTGGCAGGCAAAAACGAAGAATTAGCAAAAACCATACAAGAAATATTCTCTAACAAATATTTCAGGGTCTATACTCATTCTGACATTGTTGGCGTAGAAATAGCCGGCGCAGTTAAAAATGTCCTTGCTATCGCCTGTGGTATAAGCGACGGACTTGGTTTTAAGTACAATACAAAATCAGGACTCGTTACGCGGGGAATGCGTGAAATAATAAAATTGGGTGCGAAATTAGGCGGGAAAATAAAAACCTTTTATGGTTTATCGGGTCTGGGAGATTTGACTGCGACCTGCTTCTCTCAATACTCCCGTAACCGATTACTGGGTGAAAAAATAGGCAGGGGAACAAAACCGGAAACTGCGCTCAGGGAAATCAAATCAGTCGCTGAAGGCTACATTACAACCAGGTCAGCATACCTTATCGGGAAGAAAAACAATCTTGAATTACCGATTATAAATGAAGTTTATAGAGTAATATATGAAAACAAATCTCCCAAAGAAGCTGTAACTGACCTTATGGTCCGTCAGTTAAAATCCGAAAATTAGTCCCCCCTTGATTCTATCAAATCAATACAGGGGGGACACTTGAAATGGGAGGATTTTCAAGTGAATAAAGCAGATTTAATAAACGATTTGGCAAAAATTTTACCTACAAAAAAAGAAGCGGAACAGACCGTAAACGTTATTTTTAATTCAATAAAGGAATCTTTACGGTCATACAATAAAGTTACAATAGCAAACTTCGGTAGTTTTTATGTTAAATCTTATAGCCCGAGAAAAGTCCACAGATTAAAAGACGGTGCGAAAATATTAATTCCGCCGAGAAAAATAGTAAAATTTAAACCATCAAAAAAAATACTTATATGAAACCAGCCAGTGTGATTTTGCCGGATAAAACATTTTTTTCCATAGGTGAAACCAGCCAGATAACACGAGTTAAACAGCATACGCTCCGCTACTGGGAATCCGAATTCAAATTGTTAAGACCCACTAAAAGTAAATCCGGACACAGAAGGTACACAAAAAAAGACATTGATATTATACTCCAGATAATAGATTTACTCTACAACAAGAAACTTACAATTGCGGGTGCAAAAAAACAGCTGCTCTCTGAAAAACGGGGTAAAAAAGAACAACTACAGTTTGAATTTACTGAATCAACTGCTGCCATTGAGTTATTGAAAGAAACAAAAAAAACTTTACAAGAGATAATAAAAATACTAAAATGACCTTGCGGGTCATCCTGACCCCGATTCCATTCATCGGGGGAAGGATCTCGTTAATCGGGGCGTGGCCTAGTGGCTAGGGCACTCGCTTGGGGTGCGAGCGGTCGTGGGTTCGATTCCCACCGCCCCGATTTTTTGGAGCAAAATAAAAAAATGGAGGCTGCATGAAAAGAAAATTCGGCTGGATTCCCGACATTCCTGACAACAGGGATTATTACTACTACAAAATAATGCCACCGGTGAAATTACCATCTAAAGTTAATTTATGTGAAAAAGGAGTTTCTGAAGTAGAAGACCAGGAAGAATTGGGCAGTTGCACGGCAAATGCTATTGTGGGAAACCTGGAATACATAGATATTCAAAACGGGGATGGCTATACCGACCAGAGTAGATTATTCATTTATTACAATGAAAGATTATTAAGAGGAACTATAAATGAGGATTCGGGTGCAATGTTAAGAGACGGTATTAAGAGTTTGGTCAAATGGGGGTCCTGTCCCGAAACAGTATGGGAATATAAGATCAATATTTTTACAAAAAAGCCGTCTGCTGAGGCATACAGGTTAGCATTGAGAAACCGTATTAACGTTTACTACAGGATAAATGCGCTCAATGAGATGTTAATCTGTCTTGCTTCGGGATTTCCTTTTGTTTTTGGTTTTGCTGTATATGAAGGTTTTATGACAGACACAGTTGCAAGAACAGGAGTGGCGGGGCTGCCAAAAAGAAACGAAAGGATGTTGGGCGGCCATGCGGTAATGGCTGTAGGATATGACAATAAAAATAAGACGTTTTTAATAAGAAATTCGTGGGGTGCCAACTGGGGTAAAAAAGGATATTTTACTCTGCCATATAAGTATTTGGAATCCCGCGATTTATCAGACGACTTCTGGACAATAAAAAAATAGGCAACACCCACCGAATGAGTTTCGCTTCAAAATTTTAAGTAAAATATTTTCTTAACTAAATTTTTTGACAGATTTTTTTATTTTTTGTATAATCATTTAAGAGGTGATTAATATTATGTCTGAATGTTTAATTCCTATAACGATTAAACCATTAGAAGAAGGTGGTTATTTAGCAACAAGTTCTGTTTTACAAGGTCTTATTGCACAGGGAAGAACTATATCTGAAACTTTAGAAATTGCTGAAGATGTTGCAAGAAAAATAATTGAATCTTGTATTGAACATGGCGATCCTCTTCCTGCAAAAATTACTTCTGCAATTAACAAAAAAGTTAAAGTAGAAGCCCAAATACCTGTCCCTGTAGAATTATGAGCAATTTACCTTCCCTGAAACCTATTGATGTTATCCGTAAACTTCGAAGGGCAGGGTTTGTTTTTGATAGACATGCAAAAGGAAGTCATGAGCTATGGTATAATCCCAAAACTCACCGCAGAACAGTCATACCTAATCACCCTGGAAAGGATGTTCCCAAAGGAACCCTTCGTGCAATAATTCTTCAAGCAGGTTTAACTACCCAGGAATTCATAAACCTCTAATAGCTGAAATTTGTAATCTAATTTAATTTTTTATAGAATATGTGTTCAATTAACACTGTAGGGCAAGGCTTGCAGAAAGCAGGGGTATTTAGCAAAAAGATATCTATCTCACCAAAAATGTCTGTAAAATCCTCAAAATCAGCCGAAAACTCTACCATTACCGCGAAAATAAGGGTTATTACCTTAAAGTTAAAAGAAAGGAAAGGATAGAAAGGGATACATGAATTCATTATGTTTTACAAATTATTTGCTTGAAAAAATTGACTTTACTCTACTGAAAAAGGTATAATTTAGGCAATTTCATAGAAAGAAACTCCAA
Organism: Elusimicrobia bacterium CG1_02_37_114; assembly: GCA_001871125.1. GTDB lineage: Bacteria > Elusimicrobiota > Endomicrobiia > CG1-02-37-114 > CG1-02-37-114 > CG1-02-37-114. The sequence goes on along the minus strand of MNXB01000082.1, from coordinate 3,490 downwards.
AAATTGTTACACTCCATCCTCTTTACAAGGTGCGAATAGAATTACAATGACTGACTTAAAAAAAATATTCAGCGGAAAAAAGGTTCTTGTAACAGGGCATACAGGATTTAAAGGTTCTTGGCTATCAATATGGCTTAAAGAACTTGGTGCCAAGGTAACGGGATATTCTTTAATACCTCCGACACACCCCAATAATTTTGAAGCAACTTCACTTAAAAATAAAATAAAACATATAATCGGTGATATACGGGATTACGCTAAAGTTAAAAAAACAATATGTGAGTCCAAACCAGAAATCATTTTCCATTTGGCTGCACAACCGCTCGTCCTTTATTCCTATGAAAATCCCCTGTTTACCTACGAAACGAACATAACAGGAACTGTAAATGTATTAGAGTCCGCAAGAAAAACAACTTCCTTAAAAGCTATTGTTGTAGTTACAAGCGACAAGTGCTATGAAAATAAAGGTAAAAAAGAGGGCTACAGTGAAAATGACGTTTTAGGTGGTTATGACCCTTATAGCTGTAGTAAGGCCTGTGCGGAATTAATAACGCGCTCCTATATAAAGTCCTTTTATGGCAAAAGCAACGATACGGGGATAGCAACAGCAAGGGCTGGAAATGTTATAGGAGGGGGGGACTGGGGAACGAACAGAATATTTCCTGATAGTATAAAAGCTTTAATAAAAAATAAGGAGATCCCTGTCAGGAATCCTAACCATATAAGACCGCGGCAGTTTGTTCTTGAACCATTATATGGATATCTGGTTCTTGCTTCAAAACTCATTGAAAACCCGAATAAGTATACGGGGGCATGGAATTTTGGCCCAAATAAAAGCAGTTGTATATCAGTAAAAGAAATTGTGGAAAAAATAATTTATTACTGGGGAAAGGGAAAACGGAAAAATATCTCCAAAGGGAAAGTTGAATCCGAAATGAATTGTTTAACCTTGAATCCCGGTAAATCAAATAATCTATTAAAATGGTGCGTTATTTATAACATTGACGAAGCAGTCAGACATAGCGTGGAATGGTACAGGAAATTTTATTTAAAAAAAGAAAATATGTACAATTTCTGTGTTAATCAAATAAATTATTATACGGAATGCTTAAGTGAAAAATAACTAAAAAACACAAATCCAATTCTTTTGATTTGTTGACTTATTATAAAAATTTATACATATTTTACAATCCTCTATGCTTCAGGAAAAAAAACTAAGAAAAAAAATATTTAAAGCGATAACAGATATTTATAAAATAAGGAAAAAGGGTTGTAAATTCTATCCCGGTGTTTCTGAAATTCCTTATGCAGGAAGAATTTATGACGAAAAGGAAATAATCTCTCTCGTGGACTCTTCCCTGGACTTCTGGCTTACTCAAGGCAGATATTCAAATGAATTTGAAAGAAATTTCAAGAAATATCTGAATGTGAAAAATTGTCTCCTGACAAACTCGGGATCATCTGCAAATCTTTTATGTCTGTCTTCCTTGACTTCCCATAAGTTAAAAACAAGACAACTTCTGCCGGGAGATGAAGTAATAACTACTGCCTGCGCATTTCCGACTACCGTTAATCCAATAATTCAAAACAAATTTATTCCTGTTTTCATTGATATCAATAAGGAAACATACAATATACAGGCAGACAAAATTGAAAAATCGCTTTCAAAAAAAACAAAAGCAATATTTTTAGCCCACACTATGGGAAACCCTTTTGATATAGAGGAGGCAATGCGTGTTGCAGATAAATACGGGCTTTGGGTTATTGAGGATAACTGCGACGCTTTAGGGTCAAAATATAACAGTAAATATACCGGCACCTTCGGACATATGGCAAGTTTTAGTTTTTATCCCGCACATCACATTACTATGGGTGAAGGCGGAGCGGTTTTGACCAATGATGCATTGCTTAACCGGATAATTATGTCGTACCGTGACTGGGGCAGGGATTGTTGGTGCCAGGCAGGACATGATAATACTTGTGGTAAGAGGTTTGCGCAAAAGTTCGGCAGCCTACCGTTCGGTTACGACCATAAATATGTTTACTCGCAAATCGGATATAACCTAAAGGTTACTGATATGCAAGCGGCAATCGGTGTAGCGCAGCTGGAAAAATTGCCGGGATTTACTGAAGCCAGAATAAGAAATTTCAACCTTATTTATAGTGGTTTGAAGAAGTACGAAAGATACTTTATTTTACCACAGGCAGCAAAAAATTCTGAGCCGAGTTGGTTTGGTTTCCCTCTTTTGGTTAAAAGCAGTGCGCAGTTTACTCGCGCGGATATTGTTTTGCATTTGGAAAAAAATAAGATCGCAACGCGTATGTTATTTGGCGGAAATTTAACAAAACAGCCGGCGTATCAAGGCGTAAAATTCAGGATTGCAGGGGATTTGCGCAATACTGATTTGGTGATGAATAATTTATTTTGGATAGGTGTGTACCCGGGTATCAGTAAGGTGCATATTAGTTATATAATCTGCGTTTTTGAAAAGTTTATAAAACAATACAGAGGTTTATAAATGAAAATATTGGATGTTGGTTGCGGAGCAGCTAAAAAAGAAGGCGCTACGGGGATAGATGTATCATCATATCCATGCGTTGATATTGTTTATGACCTTAATAAATATCCTTGGCCGATTCCTGACAGTTCTTTTGATATAGCGCTATGCAAGGATGTGGTGGAACATTTGGATAATGTTATTGGCATGATGGAAGAGCTGCACAGAGTCCTGAAGTCAGGCGGCAAAATTATAATATATACGCCGCATTTTTCTAATCCTAATTCTTTCAGGGATCCGACCCATAAGCATCATTTTTCATACGGAACCTTCGATTATTTCACAGGGGATATTAGTTATCCCGTATATTCCAAGAAAAAATTTAAAATGCTTAAAAAAGAATTCATATTTATAAAGCCATATGCATTAGGTAAATGGCTCGCTAAACTATCTACCGTAAGGTACGAAAAGTATTATTGTCACAGGTCGCCGCCGCATGGATTATATTTTGAGATAGAGGTTATTAAATAGCATGCTTGACCGGATTGCGTAAAAGATGTTATTATTTTTATTTTAGGAGATCATTAAAATGCTTGAGCATAAAGTTCCTTTGACTGTTGTAATAATAACTAAGAATGAAGAATCCAGGCTTTTGCCTGCCTTGGAAAGCGTGTTGTGGGCGGATGAAGTGATAGTTCTTGATGATGAAAGCACTGATAGTACTTGTAAGCTTGCTGCAGGTCGCCGCCGCATGGATTATATTTTGAGATAGAGGTTATTAAATAGCATGCTTGACCGGATTGCGTAAAAGATGTTATTATTTTTATTTTAGGAGATCATTAAAATGCTTGAGCATAAAGTTCCTTTGACTGTTGTAATAATAACTAAGAATGAAGAATCCAGGCTTTTGCCTGCCTTGGAAAGCGTGTTGTGGGCGGATGAAGTGATAGTTCTTGATGATGAAAGCACTGATAGTACTTGTAAGCTTGCTG
>MNXB01000012.1 GCA_001871125.1 Elusimicrobia bacterium CG1_02_37_114 | reverse complement strand
TTCATCTCTGACGGTGGTATTCAAGAAGAAATTTCGCAAGGCGGAGGACGTATCGCTGGCCATCTGGGACTTTCAAACCTAATTATGTTTTACGACAGCAACAGCCTACAACTTTCATCAGCAACCAAAGATGTTACAAGCGAAAATACCGCTGAAAAATATAAATCATGGGGTTGGAATGTAATATGCATTGATGGCAATAATGCCTATGAAATCAGCAAAGCTTTGCTCGAAGCCAATAATGAAAAAGAGAAACCTACACTTATAATTGGCAAAACTATAATGGGTAAAGGAGCTTTGACAGTCGATAAAAAAAGCTTTGAAAATAAGTTCTCTACTCATGGTCAACCCATTAGTAATGCTGGTGCTTCTTTCGATGAGAGCATTAAAAACCTTGGCGGCGACAGTAAGAACCCTTTTGTGATTTTTAATGATGTGGCAGAATTCTATGAAAAAGTTTTAGAGCAAAAACGAAATTATGCTAAAGCAAAGAAAAAAGAACAAACTGCTTGGGAGAAAAAAAATCCAGAACTTGCAATAAAACTTCACAGCTTTTTCAATGCTGTAAATCAAAAAATTAACTTTTCAGAAATAGAACAAAAACCAGGAATTGCCACAAGAGTAGCATCAGGAAATGTCCTTTCTACTTTCTCCAAAAACATCGAAAATCTAATTGTTGCAAGCGCCGATTTGAGCAATAGCGACAAGACAGACTCATTTTTAAAAAATACCAAAATATTTAGCAAGGGCGATTTTAAAGGCAATTTCTTGCAAGCTGGAGTAGCAGAATTCTCTATGGCTGCTATTGCAAATGGCATGGCTCTTCATGGAGGCGTGATTGCAGCTGTTGCAACTTTTTTTGTGTTTTCTGATTATATAAAACCCGCGGCGCGAATTGCGGCTTTAATGGAACTTCCTGTAAAATATATTTATACTCACGACTCATTTAGAGTTGGCGAAGACGGCCCAACTCACCAACCCATTGAACAGGAAGCACAACTCCGTCTGATGGAGGAATTGCATAACCATAGCGGAAAGCCTTCGATGCTTGTATTACGACCAGCTGATTCGGCAGAAACAACTGTAGCTTGGATGATGGCACTAAAAAACCAAAATACTCCCACAGCCTTAATCTTATCGCGCCAAAATATAATAGATTTGCCCGAAAAAGAAAACTCCTCACGCTTTGCTGATGCTTTAGACGCTCAACTTGGCGCGTATATAGTTCATGAACCTCAAGGCGAAGCTGATGTGATTCTAATTGCCAACGGCAGCGAAGTCTCAACTCTATATCAAGCATCGCAAATAATTGAAGATTATGGTATTAGAGCCCGCGTAGTTTCTGCAATTTCTGAAGGGCTTTTCAAACAACAAGACCTCGATTATCAGAATTTAATTATTCCAAATCATATTCCAGTTTATGGATTAACTGCTGGTTTGCCTTCCACTTTAGCTGGTTTTATGAATGGTAAATACAAAATTAAAGGAATGACTCATTTTGGATTCTCTGCTCCTGCTTCAGTTTTAGATGAAAAATTTGGATTTAAACCTGATATTATTGCCAAAGAAATTTTAACTTTTATCAATAAATCAAACTATAAAATTTAATTTCATCTTCTCACTTTACTCAATAATAAATTATTATTGAAAAGTGAAAAAAATATTTTCCATTTTAGTACATGACAATTTTTAAAAATACAATTAACAAATTGATAATCAATAATATATGTTAATAACTATGCTAATAACTTTTATGTAAAAATGTATTTAAAACTCTGATATTCAATATCTTAGATGATAATAACAACAAAATCGTCAATGATATGAATACCAGAGTAGAGAGTAAAATTAGCATTTTAAATGATACCCTAATCAAATTTTTTGGTGCTGATTTAAATTTAGCCCGAATTAAATTCATTGGGTTATTTATTATCGCTTTAAGCAAGGTTCAAACCGTTAATTTTGAAAAGTTAGCGGTTGCTTTTGAGAACGATGCAAAGACGTTTTCATCGCTTCGTCGAATTCAAAGGTTTATTGCTGATTACATTTTAGATACCAACATAATAGCCCGTTTGATTTTCGCTCTTCTCCCACATCAACCACCATTTAGGCTTGCTTTGGATAGAACCAATTGGAAGTTTGGCTCTAAAAATATTAATATTTTGGTTTTGTCAGTTGTTTATCAGGGTGTTGCTTTTCCTTTGTTGTTTTCTATGATGGACAAATTTGGCAATTCTTCTACTAAAGAACGAATTGATTTATTGCAGCGTTACATTCATTTATTTGGTGATAAAACCATTGATTGTCTTTTGGCCGATCGAGAATTTATAGGAGATGAGTGGACGGGGTTCCTGAATGATTATCATATTCGTTATTACATCCGGATTCGTGAAAATTTTAAAGTGTTTTTACCCCGCAAAAACGAAACTATAAAAGCCTCCTGGCTTTTTATGGGATTAAAAATTAATCAGTTTTACTTTTATCCCCATATTGTCAAAATCAATAATCAACTGTGTTATATCTCTGGAAGCAAAGTTATGGACAAACATGGAAAGCCTGAACTTCAAATCATTATTTCATACAACAAACCCGATTTAGCTGATGATTTATATAAAGAACGATGGCAAATAGAAACCGCCTTTAGGGCGCTGAAATCCAGCGGTTTTAATATTGAAGATACGCATTTATATCATTTGGATCGAGTAGAAAAACTGCTTGCTTTAGTGTTAATTGCTTTTACTTGGGCATATAAAATTGGCATTGAATTAAATGCATTAATGCAAATTAAAATCAAAAAACACGGAAGAAAAGCTTATAGCCTTTTTAAATATGGCCTGAATGCACTAGCTAAAGTTATTAATAACAACGATTTACAAACTTTTTATGAATTTAATAAAATTTTGTCATGTACTTAGCGCAATTATATTTCTCTGATCTTTGACTATAATATAGTGTACTACGATTACCATATTTTCCATAAAAAATTTGAAATATACTCTCTTCAATATCAAAAAATTCTGCTAATGGATCAAAAAAATTAAGCTCCTTTGCTTCATTTAACACTTTACAAAAATTATGATATGTAATTAGACTATCCTTTCCTTTTTGTTGGTATGCATATCCATTCCACAATAATGGAAGAGTATCATTCGTGTAAGCATAATTTGAATATGAGATCAATCTGCCATTTATTGCATCAATGCTCCACAATAAATCTCTTGAATAATAATAAATCCTCCCGTTAATGAATTCATTTGAATCATTTATGGTATAATTACTTTTTAGAGTAAAACATTTATTTGCTTTGGTATAGTAATATGAAGAGACTATTAAAGAAACAAATAAAAAAATTGCTAACTGTAATTGTGTTTTAAGAATTTTCATCTCACTATAGCATTTTTTGTTAAACTTATTGTTCGGCTGTCTGATAAATTCGATCTGTCTATTATTGCGTTTCCACTTGGAAAAACTAATAAATGATCTGGAATATAATTATTTAAAAAGCTTTGTTTCTCAGATTGTATAGCGTTTACATATGCTTCTGAACCTGCAATAAAGTTGTCATTAAATTTATATTTATCTTCAATCTGATCAAACCGAGTAGCTAATTCATCGAAATCATTGCTATGATATTGAACAGTAGTTTCATTATTTTGTGTCACATTTTTAAAAAAACTACTCATTCTTGTTGAATTATCACTAACTACAATTATTTCATATTCATTTTCACTATCTAATTTTTTATATGCATTATAAGCAGCTTTAATATCATCTTTTGAAAGTTTTGTTTTATGTCTTTTACTTTTGATTTTATTACCAAAAATGTCTCTGCCATTTCCTCTTTCAGTATATTGGGCATCTTGTAATTGCACGGCATTCTTAAATTTCTTCTTAAACTGTCTATAAGTTAAATTTTTATCTTTTGATGTATAACTATCTCCATCCTTTTGATAAAATTGTTCTCCTATTTTGCTACCATGGAAAATGTTTTCTAAAGCTATTTTTACAGGTTTTTTTGCTTCTGAATTACCTGGTCTTATCTTCCTCCCATCCGGATCAACCAACATCACAGGATTTCCAGCCACATACATATAAGCACTCATGCTTGGATACTTACTCGCCAGTGAGTCAACACTCAACCACACGCTCAAATCCGAATCATAATGCCGTGCGCCAAAATAGCTATAGCCAGTTTCATCATCTTTCTCTTTACCTGAGAACTTATAAGGAGTTTCCCATGAGGTAGAGGTTTGGTTTACAAAATGCTCACCAAAAGGCATGTATTGAAGGTGTTGAACTGCATCACCACCCACATCGGTTATAAAACTACTACTACCAAGATGATCAGTTATAAAGAAATACTGCAAATCTTCATTTTCATCAATATTAATAAAATCTTCAATTCCTCGCAATACAGGATCTACATTAAGCTCAGGGCTTTCGATATTTGTACAGCTTATGCTATTGATTATATGCTGGGTGAAGTCTTCAGAGATTGTTGGCTGATCACTATTAATAGGTTCAATAATAGCTTCATTTACCGGGTCTATTGAATTACTAAATCCTCCACCTATCTTACTGCAAACTCGCTCTGATTCTATAAAATAATGCTTGGTATAATTATTATCATTTGCTACAAGATATGGGCTTGAATACAATGTCTTGTCTGTAATATTGGCAACATTAATTAACTGACTCCCATTAATAGTCATTTGTTGTACATCGCCTGAGAATTTCCAAATGCGCTCTCCTCCCGCATTATATACATAAGCAGAGGTTTTTACAGGATTTCTTTCATAAAAATCGGTGACCCCCATAAGACGATTTTCTTCGTCCCAACAGAGGTTACGCCAAGTTCCTTCCTCATTATTTGAAGTGAGTTGAATCATATTTCCATTATTATCCCATGCAAAGTTATAATTTCCTGCGGAACTAACGGCATGGGGTTTTGAATTATTGTAAGAATATGTATTGGAATAGCTAATATTTTGTGTAGCTCCATTATTTAAAGTTGTGGCTGTGACTTCTTTTGATGATATATTTCCAGAAGCTGTATAGCTCATACTTAATGATTGACTAATTGCTGGCATGCCTGATGGTGAAAAACTACCAGATGAAGAAGTTAGTCTATAAAGATTGTCATAAGAATAACTATAAGAATAATTACCTCCAAGTCCAGTTGAAAGAGCTGAAGCTGTGTTTTGAATATTTGTTATATTGCTTACATCATCATATGTATAGGTCAAATCCTGCATTATATTATTATTTCCATCATAGGATTTTAAATTTGTTAATTGTTGATTCAAATTATTATAGCTATAGTCAGAATAGGAACCATTACCATAACTAATATGTTTTCTGCTACCATATTTATTATAAATAATTTCGTTTACATATTCAAAATATTGTGCTCCCTTTGCACCTGCCATAGATAATAACTGACCAGCATCATTATAATTATAAGAAACTTCTTCTCCATCAGGATATATAATGGTCTTCATTCTACCCCAACTATCGTATTCCCATCTGCTTTCAAGAGTATATGGGTTACCATTTTGAATATTAGTAAATGTATGTGTATTTCTAACAAGTTCACCCATTTTACCATATTCCATTTCTTGTGTTCCTGAAGCATCCTGCACTTTTGTAAGTCTGCCTTTTTGATTTCCAGTTGTTCCATATTCATAATAAACATTATTATGTGTGTTCTCAGGATAAACAACACTCATAAGCCTGTTATAATCATAAGTGTAATCAATGGTTTCAGAAGCGGAGGCAAGATTGGCTGTTTGTGTAGTAAGAAGATTGCCTGCTAAATCGTAAGTATATCTTGTAGTGTCTGCATCTGGATGTCCACGCTGAATAAGTTGACCAAACATATTAAATAAATATGAAGTTTGATTGCTATCAGGATCTGTAGATAATACTAACCTGCCTAAAGGGTCGTAAATAAATTTGGTAGTTGAAATACTCGATTGCTCAACTGTAGTTTGTAATTTTCTTGCATCGGTATATGATATAGTAGAATGATTAAGTGGATCAGTTACAGTAGTCTTGAACATTTTTTTGCTATAGGCATCTAATCCAAAATCATAATCATAGGTAATTGTTCGATTATCTGGTGAAGTTTGCGTAATTGGTCTATCTAAAACATCATATGTGGATATTGCAGGAGTAAGAGAATCATTAATTCCATTTAGGGATAAAAGGTTGGATGCATCAATTATAGGCAAATAGGACGAGTCGGGTCTACCAAATGCATCATATTTTATCTTTCCTGAAACAAGTATAGTATTTACACCATCTATTGTAGAGGTTTCTTTTGTCTGAATCACTTTTCCAACTCCATCTACAAATATATAAGATTCTACTGATGTGCCAAATTCATTATTGTATTTTTTTGTCTTGGACCATTTATTCTCAGTATATTGTGAACTATTATCATCCCAGTATGTAAATTCAATACTTGGATTAGTAGTAACTTGGTCGTTGGGACCTCTTACTGTCCTTATTTTTCCATCAAACCTATATGTGTAAGACATTAAGTTTCCTGTTTTATCAGTCACTATCAGTGGTATTCCTAACCTATAATCGTAACTTACTGTTGATGTTTCACCAAATTGGTTAGTTACACTTATTGGAAAAGCATGTAAAGTATTGTCATACTGAATTATAACAGAAGCTCTCTGAGAATTGTAATTTTCAGGCATTATTGCAGTATCAATATTTCCATACTGATCGTAATAGAAATTAATGGTTGATATTTTTGCTGGACTGACATTAATGTCTTTTGATGATAGCGTTATCATTTGACCTTTTGAGTTATATGTAGCTATTTTATCCATTAGAAAGTTGAAATAGATATCTGTCGCTAGCACTTCACTAACAAGACCTAATTGATTTGTAGTTGTATTTGGTGCATAATTTACGAGGACGTTTATATCGTCTTCATTATAAGTTGTATCGCCAAAATCGTAATAATTAGTAATGTTTCCATAAGGTCCGTGGCTAAATGATTTCTTGGTATGAATTGAATAATTTGCACTTCCCTCATAATAATAAACATCTTCTTGATTAATAGCAGGGTAATATGGTCCGAAACATGTCAATTGGTTTTCTGGTATTACACTGCCCGTACTAATTTCTTTTTTCTTGAAGGTATAATATGTTTCAACATATTTATTCCCAGCAGCATCTGCAATCAATTCATATTTTTCGAGACCTTTGAACAAATAACTATCATTATGAAATTTTTGCACTAATTGCCTGTATAATGTTGGATTAGCAGGGTCGGTCTTTGTGTCGTATTGTTTTATTATTACCGTTTCAAAGCCTAAAAATTCCCTTTCTCCTCTATGATAGTAACCATCCTGATATTCATAATTTACAAGCAATGTATCTGGACCATCACTGGCATATCCATCTGTGGTTTTAACAGAGGTCAAAACCCATCTACGGTCTGGCATATTATAATTATTTTCAGTCATCTGGTAATCCAAAGTTATAGTATTACCAGTGTTGGTTTCTACAGATTTTAAAAGATTATTTTTTCCGTTTAGGTTATACCTAACTTTCAATACACCTTCGGCATCAGATGTGACCCAATCTGGGTAGCCATCAGCGTTAATATCCATAAATTGCTCTACAGGTTTCGTAGAAGATACGTCAACTGCTCCATATTCTGTCATTGGAAATTTTATTGGAACAGGACCTATATGTACTAGTTGCCCAACCGTTGCAGATAGGCTACCTGAAATATTTTTTGACTCACTCTTAGGAATAGAGCTAAAAGAATAATTTGTTGAAGCACTTATATAACCTGATCCAATATTATAATATATCATTAATGGAGTTGAGTTTGCATTAACAATATCTAAAAGCCCATCCCCATTTATGTCAGTTTTGTATATTTTATTATTATTGTCAGATTTAGAAAAAGAAAATCCTAACGAATAACTGCTTTCAGCTATATTAGCTATTATTCCTGACCTTAAAGGCACTGATAATGAACTATTTGTCGAAGTATTATAATCTATCTCACTAAAATTCCAGCTTTCTGGTTCAGTGAATTTATATCCAATATTTAATTCAACATTTCCATTTGTATGTACTCTATCTGGAAGACCATCTCCATTAATATCAATATAAGAATAATTAATCATACCTTGTCCATTTCCAAGTGAAGTATCAAGAAGATTACTTCCATTCATAATATAATGATCAGATCTATTATTTGAACTACTTGAAATACTTTCACCTGAATAGGTAATACCATGAACTGCTGAACTCGCTCCTGTTGCTCCATAGGTAGACTGATTTATTGGTAAATCATTCCCATCTTGCAATAGCTGATCTGGGAAAAGTATTGTTACATTTGATTGTAAACCTCCTTTACCATTAGTAAATTGTGTTGCTCTGGGGCCCACTCTGTCAGGGAATCTATCCCCATTTAAATCAATATAATCTCTTATAGTATTGTTAGTACCAAAAATATGGTGAGCAGATGTATTGAAACCACTATTCCCAACTGAAGAACCCCGTTTTTGTGATATATCTTCTGTTTCTTTTACTACACCTAAAGGTGAAATACAACCCTCAATTTCAATATTCGAGATTTCAAATTCAGTTTCTATTTCAGAGAAATTAAAAATTGAGTTACTTAATTGTGATTCCCCGACCATAGAAGTATGAAATGAATTTTTCCACACATTCTCTTCGGGGAATGGTAACATAATATCAAAAGTAATTAATTCAGGATTTACATTTGATTGGGAATTAACAGAACTCAATATGGAAGTATAGCTTGTTGTATCCAATGAAATGGATGATGAAGATATTACACTATTTGATAAATGTCCATATAAGGTAAGCTTGGTTTCGTCTATATCAGAATTGATATCTCCATTATACATAAACTGCCCCCAACCACGATATAGGTTACCAAATTTATACATGCTGTCTGGCACAACAGTATGTAAGCCTGAATTATAGGTAACTCCATTTATTTCGACAGCACAACTACTAATTTCTCCTGCAAGGCCTAGACTATCAGTATAATAATCAAAATACAAAGGTCCAGAAATAGGACCACTTATTTGTATTGGTGTACTAACCCAATTTCCATTCACAATATGATAAGTACTTTTAGCTATTAATGTTCCAGCCTTTTTTATTGTAAGTTCAACGTTGCCACTATGTGAGGGGTTTGAAACAAAGCTTATAACTGGAGTGATTTGCGAGTTTATCGTTATTGCATGACTGGTCGAATTAACAAGATTTTCCTGAAAGTAATTATATTTGGGAATTAGTGGTTTTTTAAATTTATCAAATTCAAGAGTGGTATCAAGAGTAGTCCCATTTACCTCAGTATATACATAATATGTATTTCCAATAATACTATGGAAATCAATATTTGAGCTACTATGTATTTCATAGATGATTTTATCACCATATAGAACGCTTTCTGTTTCATCAAATGATATATTAGCTGCTGATCCAGCAGATAATGTGGTTTGATATATGGAAGAACTAGAATTGGCATTATAAATATTAATATCCAAATCATCCGTTAAAGCAGGAAAGGTCAAATGCCCATAAATTCTTATAGTCCCTGTATCTGGCATAATATTTTCAAGCCCAGGCAAATTGCATACATAATCCTCGGATGCATTGAAATGATAAAGTGTTTTATTGTCAGCATCGACTAGTGTTGTGTTAGCTGAAACATAAACAATTGTAGGATCCCAATCCACATCATCTAAATTTCTATTATTTCCTGATATTATTCTAAAATATAGGCGGTCTCCTTTTGTAACTGTATCATTTATACTTATGTTAACAAATGAAGTGTCATCGCTATGAAGTGTATCTCGTAATATCTCATCCCCATTTAATTGAATAGTATAATACAATCCATCAGATTTATAATAATGTCCTAGAAAAGAGGTGTTATTTAATAATTTAATGGGTGCATTAATATTAATAATACCATCATGCTGGGCAGTCCATAACCTTACTGAGGAATGATGAATATGTAATTTATTCTGTAATGAATCATGAAGTGTGAATATATCAATTGAATCATTTGTAACGCCTGAGTAATCAATTTTATAACAAGTGTCTCCCCCTACTTGAATAAGGTTACTACAAGGTAATTGAAATTTAGGGACTCCATAATAATTCAAACTATTAATAAATACATATCCAAAATATACAAGATCTGGTAGTCTGTCTCCATTTACATCCTCAAAATATATTGGAGTTACTGTATTTGTGTTCCCCCAAGTATACTCACCATTTATTGAAAGAGGGCCGTATCCCACATGCCCTTCAATACCGCCTGATACTGTTGAGGAATATTCTTGACCAAGAGAAGGAAGTCCAAATATTTCTATAGCATTTCCATAATAATATGTGGTTCCATTTTTTTTCAACTTCCTATAATATATCTTATTATTACTTCTAAAAACTTTATCAATATATCCGTCACCATCTATATCTATATTCGCTAAAAAAGTCTCTGTTTTTGAAAATGTTCCGTTAATTGATCCTCCCAATGAATTGTACTTTGAAATAACATCTGGTCCTAACCCTACACATAATCCACCACCAAAACTAAGGTTAGTATTGACCGATAACCCTAAAGCTGATGCCTGATTATTTAATAACGATAAATAATTATATTTTATATCATCATCATTACCTATAATCGTAGTTTCAGCATTATCAAATAAGGTTAAAGCAACAGCACTATTATAATAATCAAATTTATGTACAATTATTCCCTGTGGAAGACTATAATTTGATAATTCTGACCCACATACTGACTCATTAATGGTTTCTATATTACTTTGGCTGATTGATGTATCATTAACTTCGAGTATATTACAAAGCACATATTTATTATAAGAACCTTGGGTGTAATAAAGATTATAGGACCTGATTAGTTGTGAATCATAACTTACTTTAATAGATTTCAAAAGGTTAGCAGTTACTTCTTTAAAGCCTTTCCTTCCTGATATTACTGCATCTCTCCTAAATTCATTATCACTATAAAGTCTTTCAAAATCTACAGAATACAATCCATCAATTGTATCGAAACCAGTATATTTTATCTGGCTTATATAAATTTGTTTACCTTGTACTGTTCCTCCATCAACTCCAGTATTGTTGACAATATCATAGTAGTATCTTACATTATTGCCATTAATATCTACTATTTCACTTAAAGCCCAATATGACACACCATTACTAGCGCTTAAAACACAGGAAGGGTTAACCGCCGTGTCTGCTGCATATTTACCGTAAAAATAATGTATCCCATTACGATCAATCACTTCCCACCAATACTTCCTTGGATCGGATCCTCCATGTCGAATAATTTTATCAAAAGCGCCTTCAATCCTATAAGTGAATACTCTGTCGGCCACTCTATTAATTTCACCTTCAATATGTGTGTTTGGACTAAGTTCTGCCCCATTAACAAGATATGATTCTGTTTCTTTGTTTCTATCAAACCTTGGGACCCCCCATTTTGTGTCAATTGTAATAGCAGGAATAGGTAAATCCCAACCCACTCCTAACCAGCCATTTCCTCCTTCACTATTATATGAGAGGCCTATTTGGGGTTGTAAGCCCAATCTTCCCGCTGGAATATTAATTGGGTAACTCATATTTGCAGTACCTGAATTATTTGGTGATGGAGCTCCAATTAAATTTGCACCCGCTAATGGATTTACTGATTCTATATCTTTTAAAGAGGTTGGAGTGAATGCTTGAGTCTGTGGCAATTCTGGGCTTTTCAAAATCCCATTAATAAAATCAGTAAAGTGATTAGTATAGCTCGTAATAATGCATAATTTTTCATCAACTGTATCAATAGGGAGAGCAATCCAACGATTTACAGATTCATCAAAATAATAGGATCTGATTTCTTTTGCTGTATAGCCTCTTGGTAGTGAATTGGTATCGTAAGGAATACTGATTTTTATGGCTTTATTGAATATTGTTCCGTGGGGTAAAAGTCTATATCCTTTATAATCACCTGTTACATTTACCATTCCACTTCCCATTACTGGCATATCTACTGAGCGTAAGGTGATTCCTTTTAAAGTGGTCTTATTTTTTAATGAACCTTTTTCTCCTTTTATTTCTAATTTACCCAATTTGAAATCAATGGCTTGATTGGATGCAATCTGTTTTGAATTCATTTCCAATTCGCTATTGGGCTCTTGTATATAATCGAATAAGGTGGGTTGATTATATTGAATCTTAACTTTTATTTTTTCTCCATCTTCAAATATGGCTATAACTTCACTTATGGCTTCTATGCTATCTTGCATTTCTAATTCAATGAGTCCTTCAAAATTCCCATTATTTAATTTTAGGGTTTTGTTTCCGGCTTTTACTATAGCTTTTGTGGCTCCTCTTCCTTCAACATATCCTCTAATATATCCTGTGTTTTTATGGAAATAGGATGTGGTGGGTTGATTTACAATTAGTTTTCTTTCTTTATTATTGCTATTAGAAAGAGTTTCGATTCTGATTCTTACATTCTTTACTTTATAATTATAATTTGCCTTTTCAGGAACAGTAAATCTTATAATATTAATGCCTTTCTTCAGTTCAGATAGCTTTATTTCTTCTTTTTGTGAATTCCACTCTTGGTTTTTCTTTACCAATAGTCCTCCAAAACTAATCTGGTCATTGATTCCTCTGCTGACTGAAGTAAAATCTTCTAATCCATATAATTCATATTCTAGCCATGCTGATTCACCTGGCAATAAGGTATCTATATTAATATGGTAAACATTATCTGATGGATTATCGGCTCCATTGAATTTTCCTATTTTTCCTTCCTTTTGATAATCAGCTTTGTAAATCCTGAGCTTATCGACTTTTTTGACAGGAATTTCCTCTTTTGTAATTTGTTCTACAGCTGCCATTCTTTCATTTCCCAATGAAATGGATGCTGTAGGGTTATCTAAAGATGATAAATTGCTCACTTTATTTAGATTTCTTTCACAGGATTGATTTACAAAAAATCCAGCGGTAGCAATTGCTATAATAATAAGATAAATACTCTTTCTCATAATCACAGTTTTATATTGTTTTCTTAGTTTTATTTCAGTTTTTTTTTAATTATTGAACAATGACTTTCACAGTTTTGCTTTCGTCTTTATTGCTGAATTTGATAAAATACACTCCAGTGGTTTTGAGTGTTTTATCAATCTTAGTGAGTTGTTCGATAGTCATTTCTTCTTGTTCTAGGATTCTTCCATTGACATCAGAAATTTCCATGCGATAATGCACATATTCTCCTGGTTCTACCTCTATTATAAATAATCCTGTACTTGGATTTGGATAAATAATTACATCAAAAGGTTTTGAGGATTGATTTTCACTTAGTAAGTCTTCTTCAGGGTGTTTTGAAGTTCTTAATACCGATGGGGCAATTCTAAATGTGAATAAATCTGAGCCTGAATTATCCATATCCCATTTTATATTATTGAAATAATATCTCTTTTGGGCATCAACACTATCAGGGAAATAAACTGAGGATGAATCGAATAAAAATACGGTATCAGCATTATTACAAATAATGAGTTCAATATTAATATTGGAGGTATCTATTTTACTCCCATCAATGATTAAACTGGTATTGATATTTCTAATTTGATTTCCTTTTACATTGATTTTCCATTTTCTATCAATCAAATTATTATTGGGTAATTGAGTGGCTGTATCCATTTCAATCTTATCCAAATCCTTATTATTATGTCCCCAAATCAGATAATTATTATTGGGCAGGTTGAATTGATTGCTATCATTCATTTCTGACAAACTACCTAAATGAATAATGAGTTCGCTATTGCCTCCATTCCCTGAGGATTGCTTTTGATTGAGCTGCAATTGATCGTCACGTACAATTCCTGCTACATCATGATTATATTCTTTTTCATTTTTTGTACTCCAGACAATAGTGTCTCCAGAAGTTATATAATTTATTATGTCTAAGGTTATTCCATATTTAATGGCTAAATAGGTATGTACTTTTTCATTATCGGTTTTACTTGGTCTTTTGTCAAAATACAGCACTTCTGCCAATTTTCCGTTGAATGAAAGGGAATCGGTTCCTCCAACATAAAGTTTTGCTAAACTGGTATCAATTTTTTCATTTCTCCAGGATTGACTTAATGCATTAATAAAAGGTAATGGCAGGGTTGTTCCTGAATATTCAATGCTTTTTTTGGTGTTTACCATTCGGTGACTTGTTAAGCCAACTCTTGTATTGGTGTCAAATGCTATATTCCAGATTCCATTTTCGTAAGCTGTATCCCATATCTGATAAACGGTATATACTTTAATACTTGCTTTTTTCTTTAAAATAATGGGAACTTCCAAAGGGCCATTTAAGGCTGTGATTTCTATTGAGGGATGATAATTGAAATCTTGTTGAATGATATTCAAGCTTTGCTTCCATTGGGCATGTATTCCATTTCCACTTTGGTCGGCCCATTGGGATGTATCAACTCCAATATCTGCTTTTAGCCAGATTAAAGGTTGATTATCTAAATTTAACTGCTGTGATATTCCTGCAATATAAAGAAGCGTGAATCCAATCAAAAAAATCAGTTTTTTCATCTTATGTGGTTTTAAGTTAAATGAACAAATTCAATCCTTATAAGCGAACTGCCAAACAAGGAAGGATTTGTTGATTTTAGTCAGTTGCAAAGAGTCGGACATGGTGGCACTCATGATGTTTTTATCTATCCCCAAAATCCAACATTTGTTATTAAATTAAATCGGGGCGCTTTAAAAAAAGCACGCAGTATAGGGCAAGCGGAGTTGCCACCCGAAGTGCGAAAAATAGCAGATGAATATGTAGAAGGTGAAAATAGTAAAAATGAACAATTATACAAACATTTTGGACAAGAACATTGCTTGCGTGAAAAAGTAATGGTGCAAAAAATAAGCGTTGAGCAAGACGGTATTTCACAAAATATTGAGGGTGTAATTTCAATACAGGAAGCGAGTGATATTTTTAAAGACCCGAACAAAAAAGATTTTAGTGCTGGCTATACCGAGCAAGACCAGTCTGTTGAGGAAAATAGAGAAGTCTACGACAAAATGAATAAGGCACTTTTAGGTGGTGGCGAATTTGATGAAAATGACTTTTTGAAATTTAACGAAAAATTGAAACCAATTTTTGATCTGGCGGATAAAGACAAAGAATTTGCAGATTGTGCGAGAGAATTTTTATTGAGGTTCAAAG
>MNXB01000005.1 GCA_001871125.1 Elusimicrobia bacterium CG1_02_37_114 | reverse complement strand
GACTGTAATCCTGTCCCTGCGGATAATTAATACCTTTCCAGTGAGGCGGGGGCTTGTGTTCTGTTGAAATAATAAATCTCTTGTACTGGACGTTTGTCACTTCGTATTTATCAATATAATAACCCTCAAGATAAACCTGATGTCTCGGGAACTCATAATCAAACCCATCGTTTATGCCCATTAAAAATTCACCCGGTGGTATATAGACCATACCGGGAATTTTTTCAACCGTTATAGCGGTTGTTGTCTTTTTTTCAATGTGTATAACGGATTTATCCTCTTCATCTGGTGACTGTTCGGTCCGGACTGCTGACGGTTTTGCAGGTTCAACTGTTTTGCTTTTTTGCCCGACGGGACGCTCAAGACGTTTGAATAAATTATCAAGACTACTATCCTGGGTATAAATGTTTATACTGAACAATATTCCTGCCAGAAGAATCGCTGAAATGACTATTATTCTCTTCATCTTTTCTGAATAAGTTTCTCAATGAGTAAATTAAAGTGTTCTATCAATCCCTGCAGAATATCTCCTTTGCGCACCGTCAGTGGACGATAATCACCGCTATCTACCATTGACTTTATCTCCCGTTCAAGTCTCACTATCGGACCTATGGTCCGGTAGGTAAACCACTGCACTAACATCCATGTGATACCAAATATCAGAACAGTGGTCACTAAACCAAATATGATTATGCGCGCCTTGCTTTGAAGTATAAGGGATGACGGCAGCATCGTAGAAAGAAAAGAATAAAAGTTTACCGCAGTTACAAAAAGCAACACAAAAAATACACAAATTGTAAATTTAATCAACTCAAGTTGAATCCGTTTTTTAGGCATGTTTTTTCCTCCTTAGTCAATGTCTTTTTGCCTGTCCCCCGTGTCAGTTATGCCTCGCTCTATGAGGCAGAACTATGGGGGCTCCTTTAAAATTATTTAATCCTTTTTAATACCTTTTCTGCGGTGCTCCTTATCACAAGCGAACTATCGTTTGAAGCAATGTATTCAAGGGTTCTCTTTGCTATCAGTGAATCCACTTCCCCGAGTAACTCCACAGATTCTTTACGTACACTTAGATTTTCATTTTTCGTAGATTGCAGTAAAAACGCAACGGAGTTTTTATCTTTAACTCTAAATTTACCAAGGTTTTTTAATACCCATATTTGTAATTCCGCGTCTTTATTTGTTTCGGGGACATCAATTAAGAATAAAAAATCCGGTATATTATTTCCATCAGTGATGTCATTTGTAAGGTCCATCAATTCCTTGCGGATAAGTCCTTTTTCTGTTTTTATCATAGAGAATAATTTTTTTGTAATTTCCTCGGATTTGTATTCCTTTAATTTCTCGGCACAATAATTTCTTGTTTCAACATGTTCATTATGCAGGGATTCAACCAGGTATGAACTGTAGGAACTATCAATAAGCAAATCAAGTGATTCCCGTGCTGCATTTCTCGTTTCTTCCATAGGGTCGTGCAGCAGTTCAATAAATTCCGGTATCATCTCTTTTTCACCAAGTTTTGCCAACGACTTCATTATCTGGGCTTTGACTTCCGAGCTATATTCACTGACATATTGGTCTTTCAGGGGTTTAATTGCTGAAGGGTCTTTCAATCCACCCAATGCACGGACGCTTGCACTGCGAACCACCAGCTCATCGTTTTTCAGCATACGGAGTAATGCTTTAGTCACTGACCTATCCCCGTATTTCTCTAACAGCGCTATTATCTGCTCAATGACAAAAGGGTCTGTCTCTTTTTTTAACCGCTTTCCCAAAAACGGCACCGTATCCTCACTGGCATAGACGGCAAAAACCTTCACTGCTTCTAACCTTATTTCGGATAACTTATCCTTCATGGACTTCATTATAAGAGGGACTATTGCAGGGTCACCAATCTGTGCCAGAGATTTTACCGTTTCAAGACGTATTTCATCATAACTATCCTTAAGTGTTCTCTCCAATACAGGTATTGCTGATTTGTCACCAATGCTACCTATTATAATGACTGCATCACGACGAATATATATATCCTTATCCCTGGTGGCTTCCAGCACAACGGCTAAAACTTCATTAACAGGATATTTCTTGATTACTTTCATTGCATACGTCCTGATTACCACGTTTTTATCTTTAATCGCCTTATAAAAAAACGGCAGCGTTTTTATATCTGCAAGGTTATCTAATAACTCCTCTGCATCCATAATAAGCATTTCATTGTTTGTTCTTAAGCATTCTAATAACGGGGGTATTGAAGTGTAATCTCCAATGAGTTTCAGGACATCAATTACTGCAAATTTAATTTCAATGCTTTTTTCTTCTATAAGTGCACGGTGCAAGCCAGGCAATGCCTTTTTATCATTTAGTTCTTTAATGGTTTTCAGCATTGTAAGTTTGGCTTCCTGGTTGTTTTCGTCGGCAAACGCCTGTGAAAGTTCGGGTAAAAGATTTACTGCTTTTAATTTAGAAATGCATTCAACTACACAAAGGCGCACGCTCAAATCTTTATCTTTTATTGCTAAGGCAAGGAAATCCGTTATAGTTTCATCGCATATTTCTAATATCGTGTTCCGTGCAGTCTCTTTGAATTCTTTATCTCTTTTAAGCATATCCAATAAACCCGGTATAGCACGCGAATCCTTCAGATTAGCAAGTGTGTTAACGGCATACGTGCGTATATTTATATCTCTTTCACCTAACAATAAACACAGATTAAACAGCATTGTTTTATCAACTAATATGGCAAGTGAATTAACCACTTCCTTACGAACAGTCGGGTCGCTATCCTTCACGGCCCGAAACAATAAAGGTGTAACGGATTTATCATTCAAAGCACCCAGGGCTTTTGCGGAAAACCTGCGGATAGTTGGACGTCTATCTTTAATAACTGCCTCGGTAAAATAAAGTACGCTTTCCGCTGCGACAAGTTCCAGCAACACAGGTTCAATTTCATTCCTTACCATCGGGTCTTTATCTTCAAGTAAATCAAAGATTTTTGGAATAGACCTGTATGATTTTAGTCTTGCAAGTGACTTCGCTGATTCAAGCCTTATCTCACCAACTACATCAGACAAAACTTTTTCTAATTCCGGTATTGCCAGGTAGTCACCTGTCCTGCCAAGTGATTCAACGGCAGAATATCTCACAAAATCGTTATCCTTCAATGCATTGATTAGTACCGGGACGGATTCTCTATTCCCCAGCTCACCTAAAAGCTTTGCTATTTGTTGTCGGACCTGTGGTTTATCATTCTCTAATAAAACTTTTTCCAGTTCTTCTCTGCTGGCAAATTCAGCAAGGACATTTCTTATTTCTTTACATACACTGACAGAAGGGTCGGATAACGAATTTATTAGTTTCTGTGTTGTTTCCTTCGCTTTTAGTTGTTTTAGCCCTAAAACAGCGCTTATCCGCACTTCAGGTGACGGGTCATTTAAGAGGTTCAATATAACGGGTATATATTCGTTATTACGGAGTTCTACGAGTTCCTGGACTGCTTTGGCACGGGACTCCGGAGTGCCTTTTTCAATTGTTTCAAGAATTTGTTCAATCGGGCGGGTAAAACCTGTGTTGGACAGAAAGATTAAACAACAAAATAATATGAGTTTGTTTTTAGGATGATTCATTCCTAACCCAAGCGTCAGGGTATAACTTTATTAAGCGGATATTCAATTATACCCTGCGCACCAGATTTTTTTAACTTCGGTATGATTTCTTTGACTTTATTTTCCTCTATAACAACTTCCAGTGCAATCCATCCCGGTAAGGTTAATTTAGATATCGTAGGTCTTTTGAGCGCGGGTAAGATTTTCAGAATCCTGTTTAAGTCCCCTTCCTTCATATTCATTTTTAGTCCAACCATATTCTCTGCTGTCAGAGCACCCTTAAGCAATATAGCAAGGTTTTCTATTTTTTCTCTTTTGGAGGGGATTCTCCAGGAATTATTACCTGCGATAAATCTCGTTGTTGATGCCAATACCTCATCAATAATTTTCAGTTTATTTGCCTTTAATGACGACCCCGTCTCTGTAAGTTCAACAATTGCGTCAACAAAATCCGGCGCCTTAATTTCCGTTGCACCCCAGGAGAATTCCACTTCTGCACTAACTTTTTTCTTCTTAAGAAATTTTTTAACTACATTCACCAATTCAGTGGCAATCCTTTTACCTCGGACGTCCCTGACAGACCTTATTGACGAATTCTCCGGTACCGCCAGCACCCATCGGACAGGACGGAAGCCCGACTTGGCGTATATTAATTCACATACTTCTTTCACTTTTGAATTTGTCTCAAGTATCCAGTCATAACCGGTTACTCCGCAATCAAACACGCCTAATTCAACATACTTCGGCATTTCCTGTGCACGGATAAGCGTTATATCAAGGTTATCGTCATCGCAGGCGGGCTTATATGACCTCCCGTTTGTATATATTTTTATACCTGCACGGGAAAACAGTTCAATGGTTGACTCCTGCAGACTTCCTTTTGGTAATCCTAATTTCAGTTTAGTCATTTTTTTGTCGCACCCCCCCGCCCCGATAAATCGGGGCATGTATATCCATCCACGCTTATTTTCACCCCGTGTTATCTGCTCGTGTGGATTCTCTGTTATTTTTCCATTGCAATTAATTTATCCAATCTATCTCTGATTTCTTTCTCTATCCTATCAACAGCATCTATATTATTCAATGTAATCTCATAATAATGAATAACTTTCTTCAAAATGGAATTATCCATTTCTCTCAAAACTTTATTAGTTTTAATAGCATACAAGATATAAAGGTCTTTATTTTGTTCAACTTCTTCTATATTGACAAGAGGAGATAAATTTCCATATAACCATGCATCTTCGGGATTAAACAGATTTTTCAGCGAATAAAGATATGCATACTTATAAAAATTCTCTAATGTCACCACAATTCCGTTGGGATGTTCTTTTGTCATAAAAGAGGTGTTTTTCTTTAAAGAATTAATATCGCGAAAACTATAATAATACAAACCAATAGGAGATTTTTGGATATCGTTTTTGCGTGGAGGGTATTTATTAATATATCCATCAGTAGTTTTAAAATTGGATAAAACAAATGTTTTGTCACTATCTAATATGTTAAATCTAAAATTCCTAATATAATTAAATGTCATTCCATCTGCATTTTTTTCATAGAGAGCCACCAATATTGGAAATTTACTTGTTCCTGTTCCATGAAACAATGCACTAGAAAATATCTCAGCTCTTATTATCTTGTAGTTATCTTTAAAATCGTGTAATCTCTCAAAATTAGATTCTTTTATTAAATATGAGAGTGGATGTAACACACAAACGACATCAGCATTAAGTTTATGATATGACTTTAAGAATGAAACACCTATATCTCTATCATATAAATCTTTATCGCATATATTTTGTCCCTTTTCGCCGTTCTTAAATTCTGATGTTGTATCATTATAAGGTGGATTTCCTATCATAATTAAAAACGCAGAAGGAGAAATAAAATATTTTTCTCTGTTGATTTCATTTAAAGAATTTGTATGAAAAACTTTCTGTTGATTAAAATGTTGTTTGAGAAACTCGCAGGCTTTTAAATCACGATCCGCTATCCGATAATCGCTCTGCTTGATGCCGAATAAAAATGCCCCGCATCCCCCTGCACTATCAAACAAGATAACATCTTTTTTCTTGTTTTCCAAGTAAGGTTTTATAAACTCATGAACCAATTTAACAAGTTCTTCGGGAGTATAGTAACTGCCTAATTGGATTCTTTTACTTTTCGGCAGATGTTCTGCTAAATGGACTTGCATTAATTATCACCTATTAATAATTTCAAGAAGTGTTTCAAGTATTTTGACAATATCGTGATTGTGTCTTTTGGATGCCATTCCAAACACTTTCATCATAAAAACAAGATTTAAAACATTGTTTTTGTTAATAACGTAGTCAAGTTTATCGCCAGAAATGGATGATTTGCCATAAAGCACTGATGAATTCTTGAATGCCTTTAAGGGTATGCAAAAATAAACCATCGGCTGAACGCCAGAGGCATATTGTTGCTTTTCAATAGACACCTCTATCTGCGTATTGTCCAAGGTTTCGATCATGAAAAGTGTCGGCAACTTAATACTTGTTTCTTCAAAGTTTATTCCGTTTATGGTAATCTTTGAATGATGTTCAATGGTTATATCTTTTTCATCTATAAAACTTTTATAACGACTTATTTCATTAAGTAAATCTTTAACTTCTTTTTCAGTAATTAATTTTAACTCCATCGCCTTAAAAAATATTTCTGATAATTCATAGGGATACTTTTCTTTCCCGTTACTTCCAACAAAATGCTTGCTTGTTAATTTTGTCCCTTTTTTGCCTTTTTCAATATCTTTAATAGGAATATCGTAACTAATTTGCCATTCTAAGTATGTTTGCTCATCAAAAGGACATTTTCTTGTAGAAAATGTTTCACCGAAATCTAATCTGCTCTTTCTTTTTTTAAATCTGAATTTACCGGCATTAGTAGCGGGTATGGTTAATAAAATATTGTTTTCTTTAATTGCATAATCCATTTTTATTTCTTATTTTAAATTACCATTTCCCGATTCTTTTATAACCGACCCTAATGCTTTTTGGATTCTTCCGAGAGCGAGTTTGTAATATTTCTCTTCAATTTCAAAACCAATAAATCTTCTATTAAGTTGAAGACACGCTACAGCAGTGCTACCACTTCCTATAAAAGGATCCAAAATTAAGTCGTTCTCATTTGAAAACATTTTTAAGATTTCTTTTATAAAATGTTTAGGTTTTGGTGTGGGGTGATCTATATATCCTTCATCAGGCTCAACCATTTTCCCAGGAGTATCTATAAATATATCTTTATTCCACCGAATAATTTTAGGATTTCCTTTTTTAAAAATAAAGCAAGACATGTATTTTGTATATCCAATGGGAGAACGAACTCTTCCTTCAGGACAATATAAAACAATTTGCCAAAAATAATTGAATGGGTTATCCTTAAATAATTGTGGTAAAAATTTCGTGCTAAAAAATGTAATAAAGAAACTATGTTTTTTTAAGACTCTATCGCATTCGGGCATAACATTATAAAAAAGACTTAAATCAGTATCATTTCGAACATCATTTTTGTTTAATCCATAAGGTGGGTCGGTAATTATCAAGTCAATGCTGTTATTGGGAATTTTTTTCATTCCTTCTATGCAGTCCATGTTATAAATTTTATTAATAGCTGGCTGGTAAGCCAGAGTAGAGATTATACCTTCTTTTACAAAAATCTGTTTATTTCTTTTTCGTTTATAAATTACTTTTGTCTTCATCTTTCACCTTAAAGAGTATATATAAACCCACTACATGTCAACCACTTCTGGATGCAGTGGATAGCATTAACTGATTCCGTTCGCTGAACTCTTTCCAAAGAGGTATCTTTCTTTTTACCAATCCTTTTTCTAACCAGAGTGAATGATTTGTCTATCTGTTTTGGTATGAAATTCCCTTTCCTTTTGTTCCTCTGTTGAACTAAATTTATATTTGTATATCTGGTTTTCATTAATTCTATTTATAAATTAACGCAGGCTAAAGCCTGCGACTACCATTAACTGGTAGCCGCACCTTTTAAGGTGCGTTTTTTCCTAAGGAACCTACTGTTGGCAAATTCCTATACAATTGATTATACTACAAATTTACTCAATTTGCAAAAAGATTTATAATCTTGTAAAATGAGATTCTTCGTTGCCAGACTGTGTCGCAACCGGATTCCCCAACTTGTTGGGGCTAAAAAATAACAAAAGAAATCAAAACATGACAAAACTTGATAGTACTACCCGAACACAAACTTGAGCAACTCCCCCCCCCGAACAAGTTCGGGATTCCAATGGGATTACGACACAGGCTGTGTGAACTCAGAATGACAGAATACGTGGGATTAGAATGACAGAACACATGGAAATTCAGAAAATATATAACCCTAAAACTATTGAATCCAAATGGTATAAATTCTGGGAAGAGAAAGGGTTCTTTCATGCTAAAGTCACACGCAATAAGAAACCCTATACGATAGTTATCCCCCCGCCCAACATTACCGGCATTCTCACCCTCGGACATGTCCTGAATAACACCATCCAGGACATATTTATACGGTGGAAAAGGATGGCGGGTTATGAAGCCTGCTGGATTCCGGGAACTGACCATGCAGGCATAGCCACCCAGAACGTGGTGGAAAAATCTCTTGCCGAAAAAGGTCTGACAAAGGAAAAACTCGGCAGGGAAGAATTCATTAAGAAAATGTGGGAATGGAAAGAACAGTACGGCGGAACAATAATTAAACAATTGAAATATTTAGGGACATCCTGTGACTGGACACGTGAACGGTTCACGATGGATGAAGGTCTTTCTTTTGCAGTCAGGAGAGTATTCGTTGAACTGTATAATAAAGGGTTAATCTACAAAGGGAAATATATAGTCAACTGGTGTCCGAGATGCCGGACAGCATTAAGTGATGATGAGGTAGAATACCGTGACCACGACGGAAACCTTTGGTATGTAAAATATCCCATTGCAGACAGCAGCGATTCTGTAACCGTTGCAACGACAAGACCCGAAACAATGTTGGGTGATACTGCGGTAGCTGTCAATCCTTCGGATGAAAGATACAAAGATTTGATAAATAAAGAAGTTGTGCTCCCCCTGACAGACAGAAAAATAAGAGTTATAGCAGATAACTTTGTTGACCCGCAATTCGGCACAGGGATAGTTAAAGTGACACCAGCACATGACCCCAATGACTTCCAGATTGGACTGCGTCATAATCTCCGGCAGATAACCGTGATGGATGAAACCGGTAAAATGAACGAAAATGCTCCCGAACAGTACCGGGGACTTGACCGTTATGAATGCAGGAAAAAGATACTCGACGATTTGGAAAGTCAGGGATTACTTTTAAAAACTGAAAAACACACCAATGCAGTAGGACACTGTTACCGCTGCAATACAGTCATTGAACCCTATCTTTCAGACCAGTGGTTTGTGAAAATGAAACCGTTGGCACAGAAAGCTTTAGAAGTTGTGCTGGATAAAAAAATCAAATTCTATCCGGAAAGATGGGTTAAGGTTTATCAGCACTGGATGGAAAATATAAGGGATTGGTGTATTTCCCGACAGTTGTGGTGGGGACACAGAATACCCGTTTATTACTGCGTAGCATCAAATGCGAAGTCCTCGAAAGAGGGCGAAAATACAAAATGCCCTCCCATAGTATCAATGGAACATCCGGACAGATGTCCGAATTGTTCGGGTACCGATATAGTTCAGGACTCTGATGTGCTTGACACATGGTTTTCTTCCTGGCTGTGGCCATTTTCTACTTTGGGCTGGCCAAAAGAAAACGAGGACTTAAAATATTTCTATCCAACCAATACTCTCGTTACCGGGCCCGACATAATTTTCTTCTGGGTGGCAAGGATGATTATGTCAGGGCTGGAGTTTATGGACGATGTGCCTTTCAGAGATGTCTATTTTACAAGTATCGTCAGGGATATCAAAGGCAGGAAAATGAGTAAATCACTCGGAAATTCGCCTGACCCCCTGGACATAATTGACGAATACGGTGCGGATGCATTGAGGTTTACTATTGTATATCTTGCACCAACAGGACAGGACGTTCTGTTCTCCAAAGAAAAATGTGAAATCGGCCGTAATTTATGCAACAAAATATGGAATGCGACAAGGTATATATTAATGAACCTTGAGGGATTCTCTTATTCTCCTGTTGAAAATTCAAAACTCGCCAATATGGATAAATGGATTCTCAATGAATACAATTTACTGGCAAAAAATGTCCATTCGTCATTAGAAAGATTTAACATCAATGAAACAGTCAGATTAATTTATGACTTCTTCTGGTCAAAATTCTGTGACTGGTATATAGAACTTACCAAGCCTAAATTAAGCACGGACAGCCCTGAAAAAGTTGTCTGCCAGACAGTCCTGGTAGAAGTGCTTGTAGGGACGCTGAAATTACTCCATCCGATAATGCCGTTCATTACCGAAGAAATATATCAACTACTGAAATCACAGCCCGGTGATAAAAACCTGCTTTCCGCAGAATCCATAATGGTTTCCCCCTTCCCTGAATTTGACGAAAAAAAGATTTTTCCGGAAGACATAAAAGAAGTTGAACTGATAATAGCTGTAATTCAGAACATAAGGACTCTGCGGACAGAACTGAACGTCCCGCCGAAGAAATTATTTGAGATTATAGTCAGAACAAACGAGGAAAATAAAATTTCTATCTTAGAAAAATATCTCCCGAACCTCCGGTTAATGGCTAAAGTTGATAAAATTTCACGCTACAGCCAGAAACCATTGCATTCGGCAGTAATTGTCTTAAGCGGGATGGAAATTTATGTGATACTTGAAGGGATAATAGACATTGAAAAAGAAACAGCAAGATTAAAAAAGACCGAAGAAGAACTTAATGCCAGGCTCCGGTCTCTTAACAGCAAACTTGAGAATGAAAAATTTATAACAAACGCACCAAAAGACCAGGTGGAAAAAATAAAACTTTACAGCAAAGAAACACAGGAAAATATAACCCGCATAAGAAATAGACTTGCCAGCCTGCAATAAAATTAACAAAATTGCAGGGGCAACGTTTAACTATAATGATAGAAAATCATTTCAAATCAATAAAATCATGGCCCGAAGAAGATAGGCCTCGTGAAAAACTTGTTAAATATGGGTCGCATACTTTAACTGATACTGAACTGCTTGCGATATTGTTAAGTTCAGGAACTAAGGGAGAAAGCGCTGTAGATTTAGCAAGAAAAATTGTTCTGAAATTCAAAACTTTTCAAAATATGAGCCATACTGATATCAGAGACTGGAAAGAATTCAAGGGACTCGGGAAAACAAAAATCACGAAAATAAAAGCGACTTTAGAGATTGCAAGACGTTTCAACGCTACTGAAAGAAAAATAGAACTTACTAAAGTAGAATTTACTGAAGACGTTGTTAAATTATTTAAGGCAAGGATGAGTAACTTAAAGAATGAAATCTTTGAAATAATTTTGCTAAATTCAAAAAATACTATAACTGACACTATTGAAATCTCTAAAGGAACGCCGACTGGTACAAATCCGATTATCAGAGAAATTATTTCAAAAGCCCTACAAAAGTATGCTTCAGGAATTATCTGTATTCACAATCATCCATCAGGGGATTCTACTCCAACTAAAGAAGATGAGGTTTTCACAAAAGCATTAAAGGAAGCATTAAAACTAATGAATATTAAATTCCTTGACCATATAATATTTGGTAAAATTGAATATTTTAGTTTTGATAAATGTAAACGAGAAAATTATGTTTAAAGAAAATTTAACAGAAAATCAAACAAGAAAAAAAATTATTGACGATTTATTAACTAAAGCTGGTTGGAATATTAGTAACTCATCCGAGGTTGTAGAAGAGTTTGAGATTACAGGAGCAGGTTATAAAAAATCAAGCATAGCCCAGAACCAACCAGAGATTAATCCATCTGGTTTTTCTGATTATCTTTTATTGGATAGGGCTTCTGAACCCCTGGCTATTATTGAAGCAAAACGAACCTCCCGGGACCCCGTTTCAGGTAAACAGCAGGCAGAAGACTATGCTGACGGAATAAAGAAAATACACAATGTTGATCCCCTGATATTTTTAACCAATGGATATGAAATATGGTACTGGAACAGGCAAAGATATGCCCCCGTAATGGTACATGGTTTCTTCAATAAAACCGAACTTGAACGTATACGTTATCAGAATACTTTCAGGAAAGACCCCTGTACTATACAAATTAAACCAGAAATTATTGACAGGGACTACCAGATAGAGGCATTGAAAAGAATTTTTGATGGTCTTAAAAAAAATAAACGGAAATTTCTTTTAGTTATGGCTACGGGTACCGGTAAAACAAGGACTGTAATGGCATTAATAGATGTACTTATAAAAGCAGGTTGGGCAGAGAAAGTGCTTTTTCTTGTAGATAGAGAGGCTCTTGCCGTACAGTCTTTCGGGGATGGGTTTAAACAACACTTACCAAATGAATCAAGGCACTACATAAGGGGAGGAGAGATTGATACATCCTGCAGATTATATGTTTCTACAATCCAGACAATGATGGGATGTTTCCATAAAGTATCACCCGGATTTTTTGATGTAATCATTTCTGATGAATGTCACCGTTCTATTTACAATAAATGGAAAGATGTCTTAAGTTATTTCCATTCCATCCATGTCGGGCTTACGGCTACACCCAGTGATTACATTGATAGAGATACTTTCAAATATTTTGAATGTGAGAACGATACTCCGGTTTTCAATTACTCATTTGATGAAGCTGTTAAAAATAAAGTTCTTGTTGATTTCAGACCCCCTTATTCTGCAAAAACAAATTTCCAGATAAAGGGCATTAAAGGCAACGAATTACCACCCAGTATACAGAAAAAACTTGTTGAAGAAGGTTATACGCTGGAAGATATAGATTTTGAAGGTACTGAAATAGAGAAGAATGTAACAAATGCAGGTACAAATGAATCATTGGTCAGGGAGTTTATGGAAGTCTGTATTAAAGATGATTCGGGAGTTATACCTTCTAAATCAATAATATTTGCACTCTCGCATAATCATGCAAAAAGGTTATGGGAAATATTTAATAGATTATACCCCGAATATAAGGGTAGATTGGTAGATATAATAGATTCAAAAATGGAAAGACCCCTAAAGCTGATAGAGAAATTTAAAGATGAAAACTTTCCAAGAGTTGCCATTTCCGTCGATATGCTTGACACAGGGATAGATATCAGAGAAATATGTAACCTTGTTTTTGCCAAACCTGTATTCAGTAAAATTAAATTCTGGCAGATGATTGGCAGAGGAACACGAACCCTTGAAAAAGATTTATCAAAAAGAAAACCCTGGTGTACGGAAAAAGACAGATTTATGATTATAGACCACTGGAGTAACTTTGAGTATTTTGGTGAAAAACCTGAGGGGGAAGCCCCGGCTGTCCAGTACCCGATACCATGCAAAATATTCATAACAAGGTTAAAGAAATTAAAAATATTTAAAACAAACGATGATAAAGAGTGCTTTAAAAGAGTAAAAGAAGAAGTAATCAATGACATTAAAACCCTGCCGGAAAATTCCATCACTATAAAAGAAAGCAGAAAAAACATAGACAAAGCACTTTCCTCCAATG
Source organism: Elusimicrobia bacterium CG1_02_37_114 (assembly GCA_001871125.1). GTDB lineage: Bacteria > Elusimicrobiota > Endomicrobiia > CG1-02-37-114 > CG1-02-37-114 > CG1-02-37-114. The sequence continues at coordinate 48,534 of MNXB01000005.1, read as the reverse complement.
TCTGGCAGGACCTTGATGACGAATCCTTTGAATTCCTGGAGAAAAGCATAGCTCCTTTGATGAAGTATAAATCTGATTTCAACCTTTTTCAGGAACAGTTTATTCTAAAAACCGAAAAACTTGCTTTGTCCGTATTATTAAATAATCAGGAAGATATTGAACTCTTTGAAAAATCGATAATAGATGACATAAAACGCCTTCCGATGAACCTGAATGCAGTAAGAAAAAAGGGAAATGAAATCAAGAAAGCTTTATCGGATGAATTCTGGTCTCAACTTACCCATGATAAATGTGAATTTCTTAAGGAACATCTTACCGAAATCATGAAATATAAACTTATTCAGGAAAGAGAAATTGTAAGACTTGATATTGGAGACGATGTCATTGAAAGAAAATGGATTGCTTTCGGACCTGAAGGAGAAGGAGACTATGTTCATTCTTACAGGGAAAAAGTGGAAAATAAGATTCTTGAACTTGCAGGCAGACACCCGACCCTGCAGAAAATAAAAAATAACCAACCAATCTCAGAGCAGGACATTTTTGAACTAGAAAAGACACTGAACAGTCCGGAACTGTACGTTACAGAAGACAATTTCAGGAAAATATACAATAAACCATACGGCACATTTACCCAGTTTATAAAATTTGTACTCGGAATATACAAATTCCCCGAACCCGAAGATTTAATAAATGAATCTTTCAATACGTATATAGTGGAAAGAAATAACAGAACCCCACTAACTGCAGAACAAATAAGGTTCTTAAGAACAGTCAAAAATGTTTTTGCCAAAAAGAAACATATTGAATATAACGACTTTTTTGAACCGCCATTTACATCTTTTGGAACTGATGCAGCAGTTCGTCTGTTTGATGAAAACGAATTGAAGGAAATAGTTGGGATATTCAACAGTATAAGAATACAATAAGGGGTAATTATGAAATCATTTGAAGAAAATTATTTTAAACAATTAAAATTTCCAAGCGAGATAATATCAACACTCAGAGCTATCGGCGAATATAAGGGCAAGCAAGAACTCTATATCAGGCAGTCCCCTGATATTCTTGAGAAGTTACTTGAAAGTGCAATAGTTGAAAGCACAGAATCTTCAAATAGAATAGAAGGTATTATAGCTCAACACAACCGGATAGAAGCTATAGTCAAGGCAAATGCTAAACCAAAAGTAAGGCCGGAACAGGAAATTGCAGGATACAGGGACGTACTTAATCTTATACATCAATCTCACGAAGACATTCCGGTATTAGAAAATGTAATTTTACAGTTTCATTCAATGCTGTATAGATACACCGATATCCCGTCAGGTTCCTGGAAAAAATGGGACAACGAAATTGTTGACAAGTATCCCGATGGTACTAGGGTCTTAAAATTTAAACCAGTAGCTGCTTTTGAAACACCAGAATACATGAACAAACTTATTTCTTTATATAAGGACTATTCAGAAAATGAATACAATGACCCTCTTGTACTAATACCGCTTTTCGTATTTGATTTTCTGTGTATTCATCCTTTCAAAGACGGAAATGGCAGAATATCAAGATTATTGACTCTGTTACTCTTATACCAAAAAGGCTATAAGGTCGGAAAATACATAAGTATTGAAAGGATTATTGAACAATCTAAATCAAGTTATTACGATGCCCTTGAATCTTCTTCAAAAGAATGGCACCAATCACAACATGATATTTTTCCATGGTTTAATTACTTTTACGGTGTGCTCATTGCCGCTTATAAAGAATTTGAATCACGAGTTGGTTCATTTAAAGGCAAAGGCTCCAAAACAGAACAAGTTAAATCCGCAATAGATAGATTTATAAAACCTTTCTCAATTTCAGACCTTGAAAAAAACTGTCCGAATGTTACTCGTGATATGATTAGAAAAATATTGCGCCAGCTAAGAGATGAAAACAAAATAAAGTCCTCTGGTATTGGTAGAAATGCAAAGTGGGAGAAAAATAGGGTAATTGATGTTTAAATGGGGCAAAATATATTTTAAATACCCTATTGACATTAACGCTAAAATAGGGTATAATTCTAATTAAATAGGGTATTATATATTAGTTATTACCCCATTAAAACCATGGTTGTTCTAAATAAATCCATTTTAAGGAATTTTTTATATGTTAAACGCTCATCCTGAAGTAAAAAGTAAAATAGATAAACTCTGGAAAATGTTCTGGGAGGGTGGTATTGCCAATCCCCTTACTGCTATTGAACAGATGTCCTATCTTATTTTTATGAAACGACTTGAGGATATGGATAACCAACAAAAGAATTCTGCCCAGAGAAGGGGACAGAGTTATACATCTATTTTTAAAGGGCAGGATAATTGTCGCTGGTCTCACTGGATGCATTTTGACGCTGAAACAATGCTCAAACATGTCAGGGAAGTTGTTTTCCAGTTTATAAAAGAACTTAAAGGTGAAGGCAATTTTTATTCAGAATCAATGAAAGATGCTGTATTCCTCATCCCCCGACCATCACTTTTGCAGGAAGCAGTAAAAATTATAGACGAATTAAATATTTCCAGCCAGGGAATAGATATCCAGGGGGATATATATGAATACCTTTTAAGTGAAATTTCCCAATCCGGTAAAAACGGGCAATTCCGTACCCCAAGACATATAATAAGAATGATTGTTGAACTTGTTGACCCGAAACTTGGCAATAAGATTTGCGACCCTGCCTGTGGAACTTCCGGTTTTTTAATAGGTGCGTATAACCATATTTTAAAAGAAAACACTGATCCTGAAAGCATGGAATATGACGAAGATGGTGCACCGCATAAATTGATTGGTGATAAAATAGTTGATAAAAAACACTGGAATTTCCTGTGGAATAAGACTTTTTACGGGTATGATTTTGACACAACAATGGTAAGGATTGGTTTGATGAATATGGTTCTTCACGGTATCGGAAACCCTAATGTCAGGTATGCGGATACGCTCTCAAAAAGTTTCAGGGAAAGAAACTTATATGATATAATCCTTGCAAATCCTCCATTTAAAGGAAATGTTGACAGGAGTGATATTGCAGAGGATTTAACAATAACAGGAAAAAGTAAAACCCCTAAAACAGAACTTTTATTCCTAAATCTTTTTGTAAACATGCTTATTCCCGGAGGACGATGCGGCGTAATCGTTCCTGACGGTGTCCTTTTTGGTTCAAGCAATGCTCATGTTGAAATAAGAAAAATGATACTTGAAAAATGTGGACTTGAAGCAATTATTTCAATGCCATCAGGAGTGTTCAAGCCCTACGCCGGTGTTTCAACTGCTGTTCTTGTATTTACAAAAGGTGAAAAGACAGGTAAAGTATGGTTCTACGATATGCAGGCAGACGGATATTCTCTTGATGATAAAAGAACGAAGATTGAACAGAACGATATCCCCGACATAATAGAAAAATGGAAAACAAGAAATAAAAACAAGCAACCCAAGAAAGGTGAAAAATGGCTCTGGGTTGACTACGAGGAAATAAAGAAAAACAATTTTGACCTATCCATTTCCCGTTACAAACCCATTGAATACGAAGAAATCCAATACGAAAAACCAGAAATGATAATGAGACATGTATCAGAATTAGAAAAGGAAATAGAAAGAAATATTGAAGAAATAACCAATTGTTTAAATACCATAAAGTAAGAGACAATCAATTGAAAAATTACAAATTGGAAGAGGTAATTGAATTTATAAGGAATGGTATTAACGTAAAACAGAGTGAAAAAATGATAGGTTATCCTATCACTAGGATTGAGACCATTTCAAATGGAGTTATTGATATTGAAAGAGTCAAATATTCGCAAATTTTAGATGCGGATTTGGAAAGATATAGACTACAAAATGGCGACATTTTATTTAGCCATATAAACTCAACAGAACATATCGGTAAAACTGCTATTTATGAAGGAATACCAGAAGTTTTAATACACGGTATTAATCTACTACTTCTAAGACCACGACAAAATATAGCTTTTCCAAAATATCTTTTATATTTACTAAAATCTAATAATATTAGAGAATATTTCAGTACGAGATGTAAGAAAGCAGTAAACCAGTCAAGTCTAAACCAGCAAGATATAAAATCTATAAAAATTTCATTACCAGATCTTAATATTCAACAAAAAACAGCTTCAATTCTTGAAAAATGCGAATCATCTATAGAAAAACGCAAAGAAGCAAACCGTCTCACCGACGAATTCCTCAAATCTACTTTCCTCAAAATGTTTAAAGAAACATATTTAATAAAAAACATGACCGAAATATTCTATATTAAAACAGGTAAGTTGAATGCAAATGCAGCTAAAGAAAATGGTTTATATCCATTTTTTACTTGTTCAAGAAAAACATTTGCGATTAATGATTTTGCTTTTGATCAAGAAGCACTTATTTTGTCAGGGAATAATGCAACCGCAGAATATTCAGTTAAGCATTACAAAGGTAAATTCAATGCTTATCAAAGAACTTACATTCTTACTTTGAAAGACTCTAATAATTCGTATGAATTTTTTAAAATTTCTCTTGAAAACCAATTAAATATTCTTAAAAATAGATCAATCGGTTCAAATACTAAATATCTTACTATGGACATTATGGAACGTATTCAATTAGTGGTTCCTCCGATAGAACTTCAGCATAAATTTGCTGATATTGTCCAAAAAGTAGAAAAACTAAAAGAAAAACAAAAAGAGTCAGAAAAAGAACTCAATAATTTATTCAATTCCCTCATGCAAAAATCTTTCAAAGGCGAATTATTTCAGTGAATTTGGTGAGGGAGAAAGGGCAAATAAAATGGCTAACAATTTTTCCTTTGACATCGTTTCAGAAGTCAACATGCAGGAATTCGACAATGCAGTAAACCAGGCGCTTAAGGAAATTGCGCAGAGGTTTGATTTCAAGAACAGCAAATCTTCCATAGATTTCGACCGCACGGCAAAGAAAGTCACGATTATTTCGGATGATGATTATAAACTTCGCGTTGTGCGGGAACTTTTATCCGGCAAACTGGCAAAGCGGGGGGTTTCCCCAAAAGCCCTGGACATAAAAAATCCCGAAAAAGCCACAGGGGACACCGTCCGCCAGAACATTGATATTGTCATGGGCCTGCCCAGGGACAAAGCAAAAGACCTTGTGAAAATTATCAAGGATTTAAACATGAGAAGCATCCAGGCACAGATTGATGATATAAAGGTGCGGGTGTCCTCGGCAAAAAAGGATGACCTGCAGGCAGTAATAACTTATCTGAAAAGCATTGATTTCCCTCTGCCCCTCCAGTTTATCAACTACCGCTGATGTGCGGCAGGAAAAATAGGGACAGCGACCATTAATATCTAAAAATTTGACTTTTCATTTTTTATATTGTATAAATATTTACGTTAATCGTTTATTAAACGAACAAGGTAAATATAAATACAATGCCTCAATATTTAGGTCCTAAAGAATCAGAGGTTATAGCCCGATTAACTTACGAAAAGGTCAGCATTATTACGAATGAACAGTTTAATCGTCTTTTCGGAAAGTTAGTATTAACCCGCCAGGTTATTTACCAATTGAAGAAAAAGGGGATTTTAAAACCCATTACGAGAGGGGTATATTATTTTTCTCCGCTTGAAGCGGGTCCCGATGGAACCCGAATTAATGAATTCCTGATTCCCCCTGTTCTCTTTCCTAAAGGTAACTATTATGTAGGTTATTCAATGATGTATAATTACTATGGTTTTACAGAACAGATTTTTCAAACATTTTATGTATTAAATACTTCGCTCCAGAGGGAACGTATCATATCCGGTGTATCTTTTAAACTGTTGAAGGTTTCACCGTGCCGGATGTACGGGCTTACTAAAATAAAAATTCAAAATTCGGAAGTCCTGGTCAGCGATCGGGAAAGAACGCTCGTTGATTTGGTTTACTTCCCTGACCCCATAGGCAGTCTAAAGAATGTTTTTGAAATAATAAAAAAACAGGTAAGCAACAAAGATACCAATATTAAGAGGCTTATAAGCTATGCTCTTAAATTCCCCGGCATTTCTACGCGTAAACGTATAGGGTATTTTCTTGAAAAATGCGGTGTGTCAAACGCCCTGCTATCCCCGTTAATGAGAAGTATAAGAAATACTGCGTTAATTACTTTATACGCTTCTAAATCACGAAAGGGCACGATTAATCCGCAATGGAGAATTATTATTGATGATGCACAATAACAGGGAAGAGTTTTTAAAATTGCTTGAAAGGACTTCGGCACAAAGTGGATTTCCGTTAAATCTTTTGGAAAAAGATTATTACATTACGCTTCTGCTTTCAGATATTAATAGTCTAAATGATAATCTTATTTTCAAGGGAGGGACTTGCCTGAGTAAAATATATTACTCCTATTATCGCTTAAGCGAGGATTTGGATTTTTCAATGATATTGCCTGCAGGTGAGATTACACGTACAATCCGCAGTAATCTAATTAAACCGGTAAAAAATAAAATCAGGGAATATGCCGAAAAGTTCAATATGAGGATTGAAAATATTGACAAATCCGGGTTTAACCAGTCCACTCAATATATTTTTTATGTTGACTATAATTCCGTTGTCCTGAATAAAAAACAATCAATAAAACTTGAGATGGGATTACGGTTTAATCCGCTCCTGACAGTATCAAGACAGAAAATTAACCATAAATTCCTGCACCCTTTTACGAAAGAACCGTTGTTTGAAGGAGGAATGGTCAGTTGCCTTGCGATTAAGGAACTTGTCGCAGAAAAAATGCGGGCAGCTGCTACACGTCTTACTGTAGCACCCCGCGATTTTTATGACCTTGGATATTTAATCAGGACGGGTTTTAACTTCAATGATAAAGAACTACTGGATTTGTTTAAAAGAAAACTATCCGAAGATAAATTTGACGGAAATCTTAAAAAATACCGCACCAATATGGGACGTTCAGAAAAAGAAATCAGCGATATGAACTCACGCATTGAAGCCGAACTTCTCGATGTTTTGACGCTTGGAGAGAGAAAATCATTCAGCATGGATAAAACTCTCAAAGAACTCAATAAGATATTCAGTAATATAGAATAAATAAAGTAAAGGAGGCAATGTTGAAAACAAAACTTAGAAAAATTAAAATTATTCCGGACTATATGAAACACACCGAGGGCTCCTGTTTATTCCAGATGGGCAATACAAAAGTTTTATGCACTGCTACCATCGGAGAAGACAGGGTCCCGCCGTTCTGCGAAGAAAAAAATATCGGCTGGATAACAGCTGAATACGGTATGCTTCCACGTGCAGGTAGTAAGAGAACTTCAAGAAGAAAATCAGTAAATTCAGGCAGGACACAGGAAATACAAAGGTTAATAGGACGGTCACTGCGGGCTGTGGTTGATTTGGAAAAACTTGGCAGACGGACAATAACCCTTGATTGTGATGTCCTGCAGGCTGATGGTGGTACAAGGACAGCGTCCATAAACGGAGCATTCATAGCATTAACCATGGCACTTGCAAAACTCAGGAAAGACGGAGCATTCACCAAACTGCCCCTGAAGGATTATCTGGGAGCGGTAAGCATAGGAATCGTTGATGATAAGATAATATTAGACCTGTGTGAAAAAGAGGATAACAGAGCACAGGTTGACATGAACGTCGTGATAACAGGCAGAGGTAAATTCGTAGAGGTCCAGTCCACCGCTGAAGGAAAAACGTTCAGCCAGGAAGAATTAGTCAGAATGTTATTACTTGCCAGAAAAGGTATAAGAAAAATTATTAAGTCCCAGAGGAAAATTGTAAGTAAAATCCTGAAGGATTAACTCCTCAAAAAAATGTATATAGTCGTAGCCACCAACAATCAGGATAAGTTAAAAGAAATACTGACATTTTTAGAAGACCTGTCAAGTCTTGATGTAGATGTCCTATCATTGTCACAGTTTCCGGAAATAAAAAAAATTGATGAAGACGGATTAACATTTGAAGAAAATGCAAAAAAGAAATCTGAAATCACCGCTGAGGTAACTAAATTATTAAGTATATCAGACGATAGCGGACTGGAAGTGGATTATTTAAACGGACAACCGGGTGTGCTATCAGCACGGTTTGCCGGCGCCGGATGCACTTACGCTGACAACAACAAAAAACTGCTGTCTCTACTTGAAGGTGTCCCTTTTGAAAAAAGAACCGCCAGGTTCAGATGTACTGTTGCCATAAGCCAGCCCGGGAAAGATACCATTATTACCGAAGGAAAAATAGAAGGGCATATTGCCACTGAAGAGTTCGGAGATTACGGGTTTGGCTACGACCCTGTATTCATTCCAATAAACCACAATAAAACCTTTGCCGAATTAGGAACTACACTAAAAAATGAAATCAGCCACCGTGCAGAGGCATTCACCAAAGCAAAAGCACTCCTACTTGAAATAATCAGCAAAGTATGATATAATCTTTTCAATATCTCGGGGCGTGGCGCAGCTGGTAGCGCGCACGGTTTGGGACCGTGAGGTCGTGGGTTCAAATCCCACCGCCCCGATTTTTGTTGTTTGAAATACAATGGGCCTGTAGCTCAGCTGGATAGAGCACCTGCCTTCAAAAGGAGCTTCTATGTAGAATAAAATACATAGAATGGATGTGGCTATATGCAAGGAAGTCCAGATGATTTTTTATCTGGATTATTTGCAGGCAACCTATTGTTTAATAGGAGTCCTCAGAGACTATACGCCATACACCTGAAATGGTGAAGACATAGTCCAGACCACAATTTCGGTCATTCCGAAAGCTTAAGTAATTAAGTGTGGCATGCTAAGCAGGGGGTTGTGAGTTCGACTCTCACCAGGCCCATATTTTTTGAAAACATTAATTTATTTGTTATTACCTCTTAGGAAAAGGTTCAGACGTGGTGAGTGTAGCTCAATTGGTTAGAGCGTTTGGCTGTGGCCCAGAAGGCTGGGGGTTCAAGTCCCCTCACTCACCCCTTAACTGCAGGTTCGAACCTACGGTCTTAAAAAACGTTTAAAAAAACACTTCTTTAAAAAACTCTTGACAAATATCAATATCTGTATTATAATGTATTAGGATGTAATACATTGTAAACGACAAAAAGGAGAGTGTAACCATGAGTAACATAACGAGCATCAGGTTGCCTGATCAAATCAGGCATAAAGTTCAAATAAGAGCCAAAATGGAGCATCGGAGCATTAGTAATCTCATTGAACGGTTCATTGAGCTTGCCTTAATCTCAGAGGATAACCCGGATTTACCCCTGCAATTCATAAAGGATATAGAAGAAGCCCGGACAGAAAAGGCCTTAGGACTGGCAAAACCTTTTAAAATATAATGGCTGACCTGAAAGCTCTCCCAAAATTTGAACGCCAGTACAAGAAATTCTACCCTAAAGAACAGTCTGTTATTAAAGAAGAATTACGGAAAATTACAGTCAACCCTCTTTTAGGTGAACAGAAAAAAGGCGCACTTTCATATATAAGGGTTCATAAATTCAAAATCCACCATCAGCTCTACCTGCTTGCTTACGAATATAACAGCAAAGAAGCGACGGTTTATTTATACGCTATAGCAACTCACGAAAACTTCTATGCTACTCTTCAAAAATACATTTAAATCGGCTGTTTCTCTATAACCTAAAAATAATTAAGTGATGTGTCCCCAAAATTACAAAATTATGACAATTACTTGCCTTTTACTTTTTTCACCTGATACCTGATTATTGTAGCATAGTCCTTTGGTTTTATAAACGGCATACCGGGTCCCTTCAAATATTCCTCTTCATGAGGTCCAGATGTAACGTAACCGCTGCTTTTTATGTGGTTTATAAGTTTTTCGATTGTAACCGCCTCTTCGCTGTAGGGACCGAGATGCAGTATTTCAGCAACTTCGCCATACTTCCAGGTATCTATTTTAATGGCTACATCGCTTTTTATATCAGGAAGTTCCGTTACGTTTTCGGATATTGGCATAGCCCATATACCCAGCCACTGTTCCCTGGGTGTTTCGACAGGCTTCGGCCAGCGTGCTCGCAACGATACCATTTTCATATCTTTGTTTTTGCCTTTTAATGTAAAGAACATCTTAAACAGGACCCCGATTTCTTTCTTACCGGCGGTGCTCGGATCACCGGTAACTTCAACAACTATCATTTTCTGGTCTGCCTTACTGCTTATCTGCGGAGAGTTTAAATATTCAAACTTTTTTATGTCCGGTACCAAACTTGACATAAAAATAATTCCTGCAACAAGCAACACAACTACAATTCCAACGATTATCAATACTTTTTCATCGCTCCTCCCTGAATCTTATTGTATGTTCTGATTTATTTATATTCTACGTCTTATTATAACATACATAAACTATTTTTGTCAATTGGAACCTGAAGACCGTAAAGAATAAAAAAACCATCCTGAAATTAATCAGGATGGCTTTTTATTTGTGTAAGATACGAGACTCTTATATCCTTACAACATCTTTTGCCTTGTCACCCTTCTGGTCGGTAGTTATTTCGAATTCAACCTTGTCTCCCTCATTAAGGCTTTTGTAACCATCTCCCTTAATTGATGAGAAGTGTACAAATATGTCCTTGCCCTCTTCGGTTGAAATGAATCCATATCCCTTACCAGAATTGAACCATTTTACTGTGCCCTTCATTAAAAAATCACCTACCCATGTGAAGCTAATTTTTTGAAAATATTACAAGATTGTTTTACAAGAAATGATACTGATTTCTGGTGAGAAATACAGCTCCATTGGAATTGTAAACATGAAGAATTCTGTAATTTCAAACTTCACAACGCTATAATTATAGCATATTATAATGAAAATGTAAATACCCCCCCCCAAAAAAAATTTTTTATCTGGGGTTGAGTCTCTGTTTCTTAATAATGAGACTTTCTATTTTCTCTAACAAATATTTAATATCAAAGGGTTTTGGCATATACCAATCAGCCCTTCTTTCCAGTATTTTATCAACTTCATCGTCTAACATCTCCCTACCAGTTATTATAATTATCGGAATATGTTTAGTGTCCGGGTCGTCCTTTAACTTTTCACATAATTCATGACCATTCATAATCGGCATCATAATGTCTACCAGTGCCAGGTCAGGTATATTCTCCTTGGCTTTTTTTAATCCTTCCTGTCCATTGCAAGCGGTGATTACCTGATAGTTTTTCTGTTGAAGAACAACTTCTAGAAAGCTTACAATTTCTTCATCATCATCAACTATCAGGATTTTGTTCATCTTTAGTATTTGCCCAATTTTCTATACGATATGTATGAAATAAAGATATTGTCTCTTATCCTTATGGACATTTAGATTTTACATTTTTTTTATTAAATTTGCAAGATTAAAAACAAAAAATGTATATTGTTATTGACTTTTTTGTATTTAAGTAGTATAATTTTTCAAAGTATTAGGAAATTATAAATATCTGAAATTGTTATGGGCATGGAGGGTATATAATTTTAAAAACTATTTATGCTCTGGCTTTTTATGTATTGATAGTTTGTAGTGCAAGTTATTCCTTTGGCAAGCAGGATACCTATGGATACCTTGTTAATGCACAGAGTTTATATGGCTACACGGGCAACATACTTACACCTTCCCCGTATACTGTAAACGAAAGGGAATTTACTTTCGGACTTCATAAATTTTATATTGGCTTTAACTATGGATTTAATTCACAATGCGAAGCGGGGGTGGCCGTTGACCTGAAAGAATACAGGGACTTCACCATAGATTTATTCAAACAAAAAATGTCTGAAATGGCAATCCATACAAAATATCATCTTCTACGAAGACAACATCCATTTAATCAACCACTGGACTTTTCATTTGGAATATATTATAAACAGCACCAGGAATATTATCTGGTTGTAGCCAGAGATTTCAGTAATCTAGCTAACGCTGTATTGCAGACAGGAATGAACTATAGCAACTCTCTTATGAATAAAGAGGAATGGGAATTAAATCAGTTCTTGTGTGTTGGTTACCCAACAAAACATTCATATTTTTTATTGGACTGGAATTCATCCACCAATGAATCAAACTTCGGCTGGAGAGTCCTGTTATCACCGGACATTAAAATTGATTTGTTTATTGTCAATATCGGTAATATAAAAACTCTTTTTGACAATTTTGTGTTTGGCGTAACGCTTGTGACCTGAATGGGCTCATTATGAGAATAAGGGGTATTGCAGACACATATCTTTCAAGGGTGGATAAAATTCCTAAACTGTCCAAGCAGGAATTCAAAAAACTTTTCTTAAAGGCAAAAAAGGGCAATTCTAAAGCGACAAAAAAAATAATAGAATCAAACCTGCATCTGGTATTACCCTTAGCAAAAAAATATTGCCGACCGGGGATAGATTTACTGGATTTAGTAGAAGAAGGTAACCTCGGACTTATGCGTGCAATCAAAAAATACAAACCAGGAAAAAAAGTTTTACTATCAACCTATGCGACTTACTGGATTGAACAATCCATCCGTCGTGCGATTGAAGAGCAATCTAAAACTATCCGAATACCGTCTCATATCTGGGAATCATTAAAGAAATGGATAAAAAACTGGGAACATCTCCATGGTGAACTTGGCAGGTCCCCTACATTAGCCGAAATGGCGCAGGAATTAAATTTTTCAGTTAAACAGCTCAAGAACATAACTGATACAATTGAAATATCGCACGGGATAGGTTCTCTTGAAACACCCATTGACGAAGATGGTGAACTTTTTGTTAAGGATGTCCTGAAAGACTCAAGCACCGATACCCCGGAAAATCTAATTGCTTCACTAAGAACCTATGATGAAATGGATAAAGCTCTCGGTCAACTTCCACCCCGTGAACGCAGGATACTTGAATTACGTTTTGGCTTAAAAGATAACAAAATATTAACATTAGAACAACTTGGTAAAAAATTCCATTTATCCAGAGAACGTATCCGTCAATTAGAAAAACGTGCACAGAAAAGACTACAATGGATTGCATATAAAATGAGGTTTATATAAAAAATGGAAAACCTGAAAAAAGTTATACGGGATGTGCCTGATTTTCCAAAAAAAGGTATTGTTTTCAAAGACATCACGCCTTTGTTAAACAATAACAAAGCATTTAAGCAAACCGTGGATAAACTTTCATCTCATTTCAAAAACAAAAAAATCCATAGGGTCGTAAGTATGGAATCTCGCGGTTTTATATTCGGAAGCGCGGTGGCATATAAACTTAATTGTGGCTTTGTCCCTGTCCGAAAAAAGGGTAAATTACCGTATGAAACCATCAGTATAACATATAACCTTGAGTATGGTCAGGACACGCTTGAAATCCATAAGGACGCTATAAGACAGGGTGAAAACGTACTGATTGTTGATGATGTGCTTGCAACAGGCGGGACTGCAAAATCTGTCGCAGAAATAGTTGAGAAACTTGGCGGAAAAATTGTCGGGTTAGCTTTTATTATAGAACTGTCGTTTCTGAAACCTCGCCAAAAACTTAAGGGCTATAAAATATATTCCCTGATAAAATATTAGCGCCCCTGTAGCTCAATCTGGATAGAGCGGCTCCCTCCTAAGGAGAAGACTGACGGTTCGAATCCGGCCAGGGGCATATTTGCGAATTAAAAAATGGATCGCCAGGATAAAAAGATTGACCTCACTGACGCAATACTTACTGCAATTGACTGGATAAAAAAACACAGGGAAGTTGTTATCTCCGTATCAGCAGTAGTTATTATAGCTACAGCACTTACCGTATACATTTTTTCCAAACAAAAAAGTATCAAGGAAACTTCCTGGGATAAACTTTCAATGGCACAGGGATATATACAGAATAATCTAATAAATCAGGGTTTAGACCTGCTCAACCAGATAATACAACAGGCTGGAAACTCAACATCGGCACAATATGCACGATTAAGCAAAGCTGACATACTATACAAGAACAGAGACTATAAACAGGCCATAGATATTTACAAAGAAATTATAAAAATTGGGAAACCGGGGGACATTATGCCCTCTGCATATTTAGGTATGGGTAATTCATTGGAGTCCCTGGACAATTACCAGGAAGCGATAAACACGTACAAAGAACTTATTGATAAATTCCCGGACCACTATGTTACAGGAAGAACTTATGAATCACTGGCGAGAGTCTATGAATTTACCGGAGCATTGAATGACGCAATGCAAACTTATGAAAAACTTGTGACACTTTACCCCGGAGAAACATGGTCACAGAAAGCACAAATAAGAATGGCTGCTATATCGGGTAAACCTCTGCCCGGCACGGCAAAAGAACCTGAAGGGGAAGTCCCTGCAGAGAATCCGTCGGGGACTCCATAATGAGAGGCATTTTCGGATGAAAAACAACGATAATTTGGGGGACCTCCACAACAAAGTGTGGGTTTCACCCGGCAAACTACCGGTGGCACCAAAACATATCCATAACTCTCACAATAAAAAACTTAAAAGAAAACGTATTTTTATATCCCCATTAGAATTTAAAGCTGCTTTATTAATTTTACTGATTTCTGCTATTGTGGGCCTGTTAATCGCTTTTATTTCTGAACAAATAACACAAAAAAGCAAACAGCAACTCTCATCTCCGGAAATAGGTGAAGGGGTTCCTGAAGCTTATAAAGAACAGGTAAAACAACTTATGGAAAACTATAAAAATTTAGAGGGGGTGAAAATAAAATGAAGAAAAGAGCGGGTCAGGGACTGGTTGAATACATACTTATTGTTGCTTTGATTGCAATACTTGTCATTGCAGCACTAAAAATTTTCGGCAAGAAAGTCAGTAAGTCCTACAAAGACACGGCAGAAACAATAGAAAACGAGGTAAGTTCAGCAAAGTCTGCTGGTGAAAAGTTTCAATAATTTTGAGTAACCAACTAATGTTAAAATATTTCAAGATAATATTTTTAACTACTATTGCAGGATTCACGTCTTATGTCCATGCGGAAGAAAAACTTGTGCAGATAGCTGTTGAAATAGTTGAAGTGGATACCAACCTATCCCACCAGTTCGGAATCAACTGGATTGATGCAATAAGAGCAGAGGAAAGCAGTATCCCCGGCGTTTTTGCTGTCGGTGATTTTACAAGATTAACCAGGATATACGCTGACCTTAAATTACTTATGGAAAAAGGTGCTGCTGACCTTCTTGCAAATCCTAAATTAGTAACAAAGAACAATACAACTGCAAGTTTTAACGCCGGCGGGGAGATACCTTACATTGTTGCCGGAGCGAACGGGCAGGTAAGTGTTCAATTTAAAAAGTACGGGGTTGTCTTAGAAATAAAACCAGTTATAAAATCAGAGGATTCCATTGATGTTGAACTCAAATCAGAAGTGTCCTGTCCTGATGAAAGTGTATTTGTTAGTCTCAGTGGCAACATTGTCCCGGGAATACTTTCAAGGTCAATCAGTTCAGAGTTGAACATAAAATCCGGTGCGACTATAACAATAGCCGGGTTGAACCAGACAAGAAAAGAAAGAATAAAAGTTGGTGTGCCGTTATTAGCTGATATTCCGGTATTGGGTGTGCTATTTGGCAAAAACAAAATAATTACCAAAAAAACCTCAATTGTTATATTTGTAACACCAACCATTTTAGAAGAAACATAAATAATGAATAAAAACGGGCAGGTCCGCCTGTCAAACGGGCAAGCATTGGTGGAATACATACTTCTTGTCTGGATGATTTGCTTTATGACATTGGGCATTAACAAACTATTTTCAAAAGCTTTATCGGGATATTTTTATAGAATTGCGGATGTGCGGACAGGAATAGTGCGGGGAACTTTTCCATGAATCCTTTAACGGAGTTTAGGACAACTTCGGGACAATCTTTGGTTGAAACGACGCTGATTATTTTATTCGTAATGGGTATGTATTTCGGCCTTGTCCAGATCTTTATTATCTCAACCAACCGTATAATAGCATTTGATGCCGCACAGGCTGCCTGCCGGGCAAACATAGTTAGAAAAAACCCGCAGGCATCAGTGATTTATGTCTTTAAAACAGGCATCCGGGCCATACCCGTTCCACAAATAATTGAAACGCCGATAGAAGGAAATCTTAAAATTACAACCGCAAGGATCAATTACATGCAAGAAGTAATGTTCCCGGCTTTTTTCTCTCTATTCAATCTCCGCTTGTTACCCGGCAGTGCTGCCTGCAGGATGATAAACTCACCTGCAGAAGAATATTTAGATAAATCATATCCAGGTGCAAAAAATGATGAATAGAAAAAATCAAAAAGGACAGATTATTGTTTTTGTATTATTAAGCGTTATTTCGCTTTCAATGTTATGGCTAATGCTAATTAACATCGGTAAAATGGTCAAGGACCGCATAATGATGCAAAATGCTGCCGATTGCGCTGCTCAAACTGCAGCCTGTATCAGAGCAAGGGGACTGAATATGATAGGCCCATTGAACGCCTCGCTTGGTATTCCAGTTTTTACTTTAGGCCTCCCTAAGTTTGTATGGTGGCCTACACCACTACCTTACCTACCCTGTGACTGGGGAGCAAAAGCTGCAAAACAATATATAGACGGTATTAAAAAAATACAGGGGGGGATAAACAAAGCCTATGGCGGTGGACTTGCCTTCCAGTATGCCCGGAGTGTTGCCAGAAGGCAGGAATTCAACAGCAGGGGTGAACCGACAGGAGCGGATGGAATACTAACTACCCCGGGCAGTTTTTCATTGGGACTGGAAAGAAACAAAGGTGAGATATGGTACTGGGGAACAGTATGGGGCATAATACCTGGAATTGGTTTTGGGCCTATACCTGTACCGCCGCAATTTTGCGGTATACTGGAAAGAAATGCTGACCGGTGGTATGAGCAAAGTGAAAATTTTCATAAGAAGAAACAAATAATCACAGCATATAAAAAATCAAGTCCGGGGTATCCTTTCGGAAAAAATTTCTTTAATATCAAAAAAATGCCGGAGATATATACTGTCGCTGCATCAAGACCTTACAACGATATAGGGCCTATGTTCCCTGAAAAAGGTAAACGTCTCGGTATATACGCCGCATCAGAATATTTGCCTTTTTTAGCAGGGAAAGGCTGGGACGCACAGTTAGTCCCCGTAGGAGGTCTTTATCAACATTAACAAATGCGGAATCCCGGCATGCAAGTCCTCTGGACAAACTTGTGTCGAAACATTATTCGCAATACCACTCTTTGTATTATTTCTTGTAACTATAACATTTTTTGCCCGTATTTTTATAACATGGATTATACTTACCCAGGCAGCGCGACACGGTGTCTTTCTCATCGTTCATGCTAATTACAACGAAAACCAGGTTAAAGGCGAAATCGTTGATTACCTTACTACTGAAAAACATTTATTAAATGATATCAGGCAGGAAAATATTGATGTCCACATAAATAATTTCTGGGGGCCAAGTTCAGTAAGTATTAACTACAACCTGACATTGCCCAGATTGTTATATAATATACCGGGGTTCCCCAAACCATTCACTATTTCAGCGCGTAGTGAATGTTACAACAATAGCTGGTATTACAATTCACAAAGCTGACAACCCCACGCTGTTTTATCCCCTAACACAAGGGATAAAACAATTCGCTGGGGTAAACGGCAAACATGCTTCGCTGCCGTTTAGGAGAAACACTATGGCACTAAAGAAAACACTGATAATAGCATTGGCATGCGGTATCATCGCGGGTATCTTATGCTGGTTTTATCTCAATTCATTAGAAGAAAAATATCAGCAGGCAACGAAACCTGTCCCGGTAGTTGTATCTAAAGGATATATCCCGCGCGGGACACTACTCAAAGACAAACTGGTACAGATAGTAAAAACCCCCAAAGAATTTGTCCAGCCGGGTGCCCTGACTTCTATCTCCGACCTTGTGGATGAGAAAGGCAATCCCATTTATGCAACAACCCTGCCAATTTTGAGTAATGAGCAAATTACAAAGACTAAATTGATAGGTATGTACGAAGAAAGAGGATTGACAGTAGCAATTCCTGAAGGAAAAACTGCAATCGCAATACCAGTGGATGAACTGTCAACTTTCGGCGGTCTGATTCGTCCCGGAAACAGGGTAAATATACTGTGCACATTTGATTATGAAGACAAAAATAAGTCGGCAAGTATAACATTAACACTGCTACAAAATATTGAAGTTATCAGTGTCGGCAAGAAAATTATAGGCTCATCTGATAAATCTGATGATGGCAGAAAAGCGGAATTACCGGCAGTAATACAACAGGAAAAAGAACCGACCGTTATGACGCTTGCTTTAACTCCACAGGAATCATCTCTTTTAACATTTGCCAGCCAAAAAGGCACAATAACACTTGTGCTCAGGTCAATAGGTGACGAAAAGATAGAAGAAGTCTCATCTATCGGACTGGACGATATCTTACCCGGCTTGAAAGGAAAAAACTTTGTGCCGTATAGTTCCAAATCAAAAACCGCACCTTTCATACAGGAAATGCAGAAATTATTCAAACCAGATAATTAAAAAGATAAGGATAAAGAAGATGTCAAAAGTTTTAGTTTTTTCTGGTGCCAATGGAACTGGTAAAACGACCCTTGCAAAAAGTATTCTTGAACATAATATTCAGTTTATTAATGCAGATGACATAAAGAAAACAGAGAACCTATCATATATTGAAGCAGGTCAGAAATCTCTTAAAATGATAGATCTGTGTATTTCTCAGAACAAAGATTTCTCATTTGAGACTACAATGTCAGGTAAAGGATTATTGAAGAGGTTTGAATACTTAAAAAAAGAACAATATAGAATTACAATTTATTATCTTTTTGCATATCCAATTGAATTATTGTTAGAAAGAATTAAAGAACGGGTAAAAAAGGGCGGGCATTTCGTATCAGACATAGATGTAGAAAGACGTTATCGTAGAAGTATCCAGAATTTTTGGACCTGTTACAGGTTTTTTGCTGATGAATGGACTATCATAAACAATAATGAATTAGAACCTAAAAATATAGTTGCTGGTAATAAAAAAGAATTATACATAATTGACAACTCTGAATTTGATGTTTTTAAGGAGGTTTTAAGAAATGTCTAAGAATACAAAAAAGAATAGCAATTTACCATTAAAACTTTATAAGAATTTAATAGACGTTATGGCTAAAGCTAATAAAACTTATCATAAAATAATAGAAGAGAATAAAAGACTTGGTATACCCACGCCTTTTTCATTGCAAGGAAACATCTATTATCTTATGCCAGATAGCAGAATAGTTTTAAAAAAAAGAAATGGATCAAAATAAAATATAATTGACTTTTGTCATTGCGAGCGGTAGCCTGGCAATCCCATCCACTAATCTTTACCTTCTTTCATAATTTCAACATTACCACCGATAATCTCTTTATTTTACTTCTCCCTTGATGGGAGAGGATCCGGATGAAGGCGCGGTTACCGATTCATCGGTTTTCCATATTTGACCTATCTTTCAAAAAGATGTAAAATTGGAGTATGGATTTCCAGATGAGAGTTGCGGTAATCACCAAAACTTGCACGCTAACATCTTGTTAAAATATTTGACTGATAAATTCAGATTGATTAGTGTAACTTTCGTTCTTTTTTGGAGGAATCAAAATGAAAAGAATATTTTTATTAGTTATTCCAGTCATGCTTGTATTTTTAAATTCATATTCTTTAGGAGATTGCCCACATTGTTATACAATGGCTAAAGTAGAAATAAGATTTAAAGATGGAAATAATAAAATAGGATATGCGCCTATATACGGCTCTGACTCAGTAACTACTTCAGATACAAAAGAAGGAGGTTCACAAAAACTAGATATTAAAGATGAACTTATAGTAAGCAGAGGAGATAAAGGAAGTATCATTTTTGTGAAAGATATCTATTCATTTAAAAATATTGGAAATATGGTTATAAAAGAAGATATGGAAAAAATACCCTTGGATGAAACAGAAAAAATAACTCTGATTTCTTGGGTACGGTTTTCAGGTGCAGGAGAGGTATCTAATTTGCCCAAAAACACTATTAAAAAATTAAAAGCCGGAAGCTATGAAACAATAACTATACATGATTCTTGCGAAGACACTATTTATATAAATTTAAATCCTAATATATCGAAAGATGAATTTAATGCTGTAATTAAATATTCTCCGCACTTTAGGAGCGAATTTGTTTATATGGAAAATTTTAATAAAATGTATTACGATTTAATGAATTATGATAAAACAAATATTACTAAAGAAAATATGTTTAATTCTATACAAGGATTAGCAGAAAGTGAAGAAAAAAAAGTACAAATGATACCTATTACAACTACTTCTACACCAAAAGGTATAGCAGTTTATTTGACTAATATTAGAGATAAATACTTAAAAAGATTACATTTTTATAGAGCCACAATATTATATTTACGTAGTAATGAAAAGGGGGATCTTGTTGAATTTATAGATATTCGAATAGAAGATAAAGAATTACAAAAAAAATTACAAGAACTATTAAAATCATTTAATGACAATAAAGATATTCTTTCTAATATCAAAAATTTTACAGGCCCTTTATATAAAGAACTGGAATTTAACTACAAATATTACCACAAATCATTCAATAGTCTTTTAAATAATAACGATATTGTAATATTTATAGATCAATGGGATTGAATAAAATTAGTTAATCTAACTTTAATACCACTATTGCGGTAATCATTTTGGGTTAAAGAATAATGTTATTCTTTGAGATCCTTTAGAAATCGTGTTACTCCATATTCCATCATTTTTTATAGAAATCATTTCAAAAACCGAGTTCAATATACTATCTATAGATCTTGCCTATTTTTTCAAATAAAAGTATAATAAAAGTAGTTGTTTTTCTCAAATATGGAGTAAATATACGGTAAAAAAAGATAGAAAGTCGGTTCTGTTATGTATATTAAAATAATGAAAGGAAACTACGATGGTACTAAAAATCAAAGACGGACAAACAATCCTCTTTATCGGGGATAGCATCACTGATTGCGGAAGACGGGATGCAGCGTGCCCGCTTGGAAACGGCTATGTAAAATTTTTTGCTGATTTTGTTACTCTCCGCGAACCCGAAAAGAAAATCTCAATAATCAACAAAGGCATCGGCGGGAATAAAATAACAGATTTACAGTGCCGCTGGAGCGATGACGTATTCCCGCACAAGATTGACTGGCTGTCAATAAAAATCGGGATTAATGATTTACATGCTACCTTAAACCAGGCACCGGATGCTGTCCCTCCCAATATATTTAAGTCTGTATATAATGATATTCTGGTGCGGACAAAGAAAAAATTTCCAAAATGCGGGATACTATTAATAGACCCTTTCTATATCAGCACAGAAAAATCGGATGATTCCTTCAGAAAGCAGGTCCTTGAACTGCTGCCAACTGTGCTGAACCGGTACATCCGAATCTCACAGGTCATCTAGCAATTACAGAAGCAGTGTACGAGACATTGAGTAAGTAACGCATCAAGTGAACCTATGGGTAAAATCATTGAAATATTCCCGCCTTTAATAATATATTTCTCGTATATGTGGCTATTCAGGATGCAGCGACTCCTCCTTCCCCTGACTATTGTGCTATGTTTCGGCTTTATCGTCCTTTCATTTTACCTGCACAGGGAACGGTTATATGACCTCGGGGTAAGGTTTGATAATTTCTTTAGTGAACTGTGGAAAGTTTCTATAATAATTATTCTTTCGGTAGGACTAATCATTGCATTAAACAATCACTACCAGTTCCCTATATGGCCTGTGAATCTAAAATTCATTATGTACTGGATTTCCTGGGGAATCATTCAGCAGTTTATTACCCAGGGTTTCTTTTATATACGTCTGGACCGTGCGTTGAATAACAGGTTTTTATCCATACTGGGGACTGCTATAATTTTCAGCTGGCTCCATGCATTAAACATTCCTTTGATGATTATTACTTTTTTCGGCGGAATTATCTGGTCTTATCTTTTCTCGCGCAACAGAAACATTTTTACCCTGGGATTATGCCATGGAATAGTCAGTATTTTCCTGCAGTCCTACCTTGTTCCGGGATTGGTTGCCAATCTCAAGTTCGGGCCGGTAGAAACCATTTGTGTTTATTATTATGGCAGTGGCGTTAAAGTAGCTTGTGGGGATGTAAATGGTGATGGCAAGATAGAAATAATTACAGGCAGGGGACCCTCTTCAGAAAATGATTCTTTAATAAAGGTTTTTGATTCAAAAGGAAATGAAATCAGCAGTTTTTTTGCTTTTGATAAGAAAACCAAGTTTGGGATTAACATTGCAGTCGGTGATATTGATGGGGACGGGAAAAAAGAAATAATTGTAAGCCCCGGCATCAGCCCGGGGAACAAAGCAATAGTCAAAGTCTTTGACTGGGAAGGGAAAGAAATCCTGTCGTTCAGGGCTTTCAGCAGGTGGAAAGATTACGGTGCAGAGGTTGCCTCCGGTGATTTTGACGGTAACGGGAAAGACGAAATAGTTGTAGGAACTGCTCCGGGTCTTACGTGTTTTCCTGAACTAAAAATATGGACGGGCAACGGGAAAAAAATAAAAACACTTTACCCTTACAACAGGGATATGAGAGCTGATGGTACGATGAGACACGGTATAAATGTAACCTGCGGCAATTTTACCGGAGATAAGAAAGCTGAAATGGCTATAGGGCTTGTTTATCTCAACCGGAGCGATACAAATTTAAAAATAATAGATTTTGAGGGTAACGAAATAAGTCGGCTGCCGCTACCAAAGGAACGCAACGGCTGGGATGCGGGTGTAATTTTGAATTCCGGTGATATAAACGGTGACGGGTATGACGAAATCGTCAGGGGATACGGGGTACACGAGTGTAACAATTCTTTTCTTACCGTCCTTGACGGAAACCTGAACTTCATATTTGACACTATTGTTTATCCTGACCTGCGCTATGCTTACGGTTTAAACGTTGCCGCCGGCGATATAGATGGTGACGGTAAAGACGAACTGATTGCAGGCTTGGGTCCGGGACCCGACTATCCTTCTGAAGTAACTGTTCTGAAACCGGCCGTGTCTTCATCATTTAAGATACTTCTCCGGTTTAATGCCTATTGAACAGCCAAGAAATCGTCCAGTTCCTAAAGAACCTACTGTTGGTTAAAACTGGACGCTACTGTTACTGGAGTAACCTACTTCTGGTAGCGTCCATCTTCAGATGGACGATTATCAAACATTTTTTAATTTCTTATACGTTAAAAAATATGATATAATGAAATAAAGGAGAACCTCTGATATGACAGAAAATAAAGGCAATATTCCTGTCCTAACTGTTTCCGGGAAAACAATACCCGAGGTGTGGGAAAAGTCACTGATTGAAACCTGGTCAAAAGGTGCTATTTTAAAAACCCAGTATGATAAACCCGATGACCCGCCGAGCAGAGACGTCACGATGGTTATGGTAATAGAAGAGCCTTTTGCTGAACCGCGGATACATAAAAATTTCCCGGCAGGACTTGAAAACCTTGAAATATACAGGCAGGAAGTTGTAAACGGTGTCCACGACTACTGGATAAATCCCAAGGAAGGTAAATGGACTTATACTTATCACAAGAGATTGTTTGATTATGAGTCTTTTGACCAGATAACATATATAATAAATTCACTTTCCAAAACAGATTATACAAGAAGAGCAAATGCAATCACCTGGATACCAACCGCTGACCCTCAAACAGACGATCCGCCCTGCCTGCAGAGAGTGTGGTGCAGGTTATCCTATGATGAAAATAATGCTCCTGTTCTGAATATGAACACAAACTGGCGTTCAAGAGATGCATATAAAGCTGCTTTTATGAATATTTTTGCACTGACTGACCTCCAGAGACACATCGCCGAAGAAATATCAAAAAAGATAAAAAAAGAAGTAAAAGTCGGGCGATATGTGGATTTCTCGGATTCCTACCATATATACGGCAGTTATTTTAACGAATTCAAAAAATTTCTTGAATCGGTTGAGAAACGTTCCTTTGAAAGCAGGGTCTGGGATTCCAAAGACGAAATTGTCCAGTCTGCGTTTGAAGAAGGAAAAAAGATATTAGACAGAGAAAGAACTACCGGCGAAATCGGTAGATATTAGAAAAGGAGATAAAAATTGTACAGACCGCAGATTAAAGTAATTGATTGCACTATCCGCGACGGCGGGTTGATGAACAAATCAAAATTTTCAGTTGAAACTGTCAGAAATGTCTATAAAGCAGTTTGCGCTGCAGGCGTGGACATTGTTGAACTCGGCTACAGGAACAGCAAAAAAATGTTCTCTGTAGATGAATACGGACTGTGGCGTTTCTGCGATGAAGAAAATCTTAAAAAAGTGGTGGACGGTATAAAATCAGATAAAACAAAAATTGCAGTTATGCAGGATGCCCATAAGGCAGTTGCCGACGATGTTCTTCCAAAAAAAGAAAGTGTCGTGGATGTAATACGCATTGCGACTTATGTCAAGGACGTTGATAAAGCGATTAAACTTGCAAACAATGCCACTGATAAAGGATATACGGCAACCATTAATATTATGGCTATATCACAGGCCCTGGAGCGTGACCTTGACGAGGCACTGCAGCAAATAGAAGCAGAAACAAAAATAACAGCCTGTTATATAGTGGATAGTTTCGGAGCTCTTTACAGTGAAGACATTGATTTTTTTGTAGATAAATATAGAAAATACCTGAAGAACAAGGAAATCGGGGTTCACTGCCATAACCATCAGCAGTTAGGATTTGCCAACACTATTGCCGGTATTATCCGCGGTGCCAACTACCTTGACGGCACATTATACGGACTTGGACGTGCTGCCGGGAACTGTCCGATTGAACTCCTGATAAGTTTCTTAAAAAATCCTAAATTTGATATCCGTCCACTCTTAGATATTATAACCAAGGAAATATTGCCACTTGCCAAAGAAATTTCCTGGGGATACACCATTCCATATATGATAACCGGCACACTAAACCAACATCCTGAAATAGCAATAAAACTAATGGAAATGGATGATGGTGCATCTGAAAAGTTTGAATTTCGTAAATTATACGAAGAACTTACTAAAGAAGGCGAAGATTAGAAATGCTTACCTATCGCTATAAATTTACATTAAGTAACGGCACAGAGAAAGAATTTACTGTTAAACTTGACGATAAAACCCTGAATTTAATATCAGAAGAAAAGAAATCATACCCCGAATGGACAGAATTAAAATATTCTAAATGCTCTAATTGTCCCCTGAATGAGAACCAGCATAAATTTTGCCCGCTAGCAATAAACCTTGTTGATTTAATTGATTTCTTCAGCGGCTCAAATTCCTATGAGGAAGTTGATATATACATTGAGACCGAGGCAAGGAAATATACGAAACACACCACATTACAGCAGGGTATAAGTTCCCTCATGGGCATATATATGGTTACAACCGGCTGTCCCATTATGGAAAAACTGAAGCCTATGGTTCGTTTTCATCTGCCGTTTGCGACAATAGACGAAACGAAGTACCGCGTTTTATCCATGTATCTATTGGCGCAGTATTTCCTGGCAAGACACGGTAAGGAGCCGGACTGGGAATTAAAAAAACTCGTTGAAATTTATGCGGATATTCAAACAGTTAACAAAAATTTTTGTAAAAGGCTCAGGAATATAAAAATTAAGGATGCAAGTATTAATGCGGTAGTTATACTTGATTGTTTTGCAGGTTCGGTGACTTTTTCATTAGAGGAAGACGCTCTCGATAAAATAGAACTTCTATTCAATGCTTATCTTGAATAGAAACACCGAAAAACTTCAGAATTTGACTTTAAGTTTCTTTAAAATTTTTAGGTCTTCTTTGTCTTTTGGTCGGTCAGTATTTTTGGTTTTTAGAAAATCCTTGTATGAAATCACAGGTATTTTTATACCCTCGAAATTTACTTCTTTACTTCTTTTATAAACTTCATTAAAATTTTTTACACCGTAGGTTTCGGTGAAAATATCAACCTTAATCATATCGGCAAACATAAAGACCTTTGTCTTTAATATTTCGTTTGGAGTTAATTCTTTTGCTATACCGGCACCTATATTTGATAATGATTCAATCAACTTCTGACAATTTTCTTCTGTTTTATCAATGATTATATCCACGTCTAAAGTAGTTCTTGGAAGCCCGTATATTATCCCTGCCCACGCGCCAAATACCAGATATCTGACTTTATATCTATTTAATAATTCGCACAAGGTTTTAAAATCAGGTCTAAAAAATTTATTGTTTCCCATGTTTAAAAAATTGTTTAAGTGACTTGTAAAATTTGTACTGTGGGAAAAGTATTGGGTGCACAGAATAATATAATCTCAAAGCACAACTTGCCTGTTTCAGTCGTTGATGAAGGTTAATTTTGGAAAACTGGGCTAATTCTTCTTTACCAATTTTATAAATTCTGTCCATATAGTGAAATGCTAAAAATTTATGAGCCTTAACAAAGTAAATTCTTTATATTTCTACTACTATTGTACTACTTTTTTATTAATTTTTCAAATTTTTTGATTTTTCCTGTATATGTTTGTATAATGTATATATTGGAGAAAGCAGTTATGCAAACAGTTGAGGCATAGAACAATAATGTCAGAATTAATAAAATCTTTATCCGGAATAAGAGGGATTGTAGGTAAATCAATAACTCTCGTTGAAGCATATAAGATTGCTCTTGCATTCTACGGTGAATATTTAGTTAAAAATGCTTCGGGGAATAGACCTATAAAGATTGTTATCGGAAAAGACCCGAAACTGTCCGGCAATATCCTGCTACAAGGTGTTTTTTCTGCTATAGAAGACATTTCCAAAAAGGAAAGACAAAAGTTTGAATTGATATATCTCGGGACCGCAACGACACCGATGATTCAGTGGGCGATAATTAATTATAAAGCACAGGGTGGTATAATCATAACAGCAAGCCACAACCCGATAGAATGGAATGGCATAAAACTTATATCCGGTAAAAACAACAATGATTACGGAACATTGCTTAAGCCGGAACAGATGCAAAAAATCATTGACAAATTTGATAGAACCGATAAGGAAATTAATTTTAGATTTAAACCGGGAACCGTTTTACCAAAAATAAGAAAGGATGTCCTAACCGGATACAACCGGGACGTGCTCAGAAAAGTAAAAAACGTCATTGATTTATGCTGCGGGCAAAAAGGTAAAGGCACACAGGTCTTTGATAAAATAAGGGGAAAAGAATTTAAAGTAATAATTGACGCATGCAGTAGATCCGGCGCCGAGTTCCCAAAAAGCTTTTTACTGTCCATCGGTATATTGCCTCAGAACATTATTGTCCTCAACAACAATGCCATAGAACAATCAAACCGACCTTTAGAACCCATACCGCAGCACCTTGCAATTCTCAAATCAGCAATACAAAAATTCAACGCAGACATTGGTTTTGCCTTTGACCCTGACCAGGACAGACTTGTGGCAATGCCTTTAAGAAATGAAGAATACACACCACTTCTGGCAGGTAAATTTTTATTAGAATTACAAAAAGATAACAAGAAAAAATATATAAAATGTATACCAGTAAATTTATCCACTACAGGTGCCTGGGAAGAAATTGCAGGTCACTATGGCATAGAAATCTCCAGGACACCTGTCGGTGAAATAAATGTAGTCAATGCTATGATAAACAACAAAACAGTTTTCGGTGCAGAAGGTAACGGCGGAACAATTCTTGGCACGGTTAATTATGGCAGAAATTCTACGGTAGGCATGGCATTATTGCTCTGTTATATTGCCGAAAGCGGGAAAAGCATTGCAGAACTTGAAAAAGAAATCCCCCCGTATGTTTTAATAAAAAGAAAGCTCAGGCTGGCAAACCCGAAGTTAAAACTCAGATTAGTCCGTGACTACTATGAAAAAAACAATTCTGTTGATTCAATAAATAATTCGGATGGATATAAAATATTATTTAAGGATAATTCCTGGATTCATGTCCGTGCCTCCAATACCGAACCGCTGGTTCGCATAATTGCTGAAGGAAAAATTGAAGGAAAAATGTTTGAAACGTATAAAAAAGTAAATAAACTGATTCAACAAACAAAATCAATAATGGTATGAACAAGGTAAAAAAACAAAGTATTGCGGTCATTCTTGCCGCCGGGCACGGCAAGAGGATTAAATCAGAAACACCCAAGGTAGCGCATACTATATGGGGTATCCCTTCTGTTTTGCGGGTCTCCGGGTCAGTAGAAGACGGGCTTGGCTGTCACAACCAGGTTATTGTTATAGGGCAAAAAGCAAATGATGTAATGGAACTGGTCGGCAAGAAAAAAAACACTGTCTTTGCATACCAGAAGGTTCAGAGGGGGACAGGACATGCTTTACAGACAGCAGTCAAAAAAATACCGAAAAGTTGGACAGGCAATGTCTATGTTTTCCCGGGTGACACGGGTCTTCTTAAAAGCTGGTTAGTAAATGACTTCAGGAAATCTTTTGAAAATTCGGATTACGATATGATGCTCCTTTCGGGCACCTACGAGGGACCGGTGGAAACAAACTATTATGGTCGTATAGTGAGGGTTCCTGAATCTGGTGAAGGTGCCGGTGAGGTTATAGAAATTCTTCAACATAAGGATATTTTGAAACTGAACTCTAAGAGAGAGTGCGTGAGTTATTATCACGGAAAACCTTACGCTTTCACAAAAACCGAACTGCTGAAAAACAATGAATTTGATTCAGGTATTCTTGCCTTCAGGGCAGGAAAACTAATGAAATACATAAATAAAATTAAAGCAGAAAATGTGCAGGGCGAAATTTATATGACGGATTTAGTGAGTATATTCAACAAATCCGGGTTGAAAGTGGGCTGTTTCCAGTCAAAGAATAGTGAAATGCTGTTAGGGTTCAATAACAAAAGCACATTGAAAAAAATGGAGTCAATAGTCAGGCAGAACTATTACGAAATATTAAAAGACATAATATCCATTGAAGACGAAGAGGATTTCTTCATTGCGGAAGAGGTTATAAATGACATTATAAAATTAGATAAAAAAATTGGTCCCCTGGATATATTCATAGGCAGTGGTTGTTATATTTCTAAAGGAGTGAAAATAAATAAAGGAATAACTATCGGCAGGAACGCCTGCCTTGACGGCAATATTATTTTAAGCGAGAATGTAAAGGTAGGAGAGGGGGTTCACATTTCAACATATCCTGAACAAACCCTGATAATAGGCAGGGAAACGGAGATGGTGGGCGGAAACATTATTAAAGGAAACACGACACTGGGTGATAATGTCCGAATTGAGACAGGGGTAAATATAACAGGCAGTGATGAATTCCCTGTGCGTATCGGAGACAGATGTCTGATAAAAGGAACGAGTTATATTTTCGGTTCAATAATTGAACCGGATATGTGTATTCAACATTCGGTATTGGTTAAACAACGGATAAGAAAACTCAAAAATAAAAACGGTGAGATTCAAAATATTAAATATATACTGCCGAAGGCTGAAGGAATGGAGTGCATACAGAATATCGGAAAGGGTAATAAGAGATGTGTGGAATAATAGGTTATGTGGGCAATAAATATGTAGATTCGGTCTTACTCGTAGGACTGGAAAGGCTTGAGTACCGCGGTTATGATTCTGCCGGGATAGCAACCATCCTTGAGGGCGAACTGGACATACGGAAAAAAGAAGGACAACTTAAAAAACTGGCTGAATCCTTGAACCTCAAACCCCTTGGAGGAAACATCGGGATAGGACATACGAGATGGGCAACACACGGTGAACCGACAGAAATAAATGCTCATCCCCATACCGATTGCAAAAAACAAATTGCAGTTGTGCATAACGGTATAATAGAAAATTATCAGGATTTAAAGGAAAATCTCATAAAAGAAGGGCATGTCTTTGAATCAGAAACAGATACTGAAGTCATTCCACATCTCATAGAAAAATTTATGGACGCCAATTTAGAAAAAGCTGTCTGTAGGGCGGTTAAGGAACTAAAAGGAGCGTATGCCATCTGTGTTTTAAGCGAAAAAGAACCTGACAAAATTATCTGTGTAAAACTCGGGGGTCCTCTGATTATAGGTTTGGGTAACGGAGAAAATTTTGTTGCTTCCGATATACCTGCTATTTTACCGCTTACCCGCAAGGTTATGTATCTGAAAGACAATGAAATTGCTGTAATAACAAAGGACAAGGTAAAAGTAATGAACCTTGAGGGTAAAATTATTGAAAAAAAGGTTGAAACAGTTGATATAGAAATCTCCCGGCTGGATAAAGGCAACTATGATTACTTCATGCTGAAGGAAATAAACGAACAACCCAGGGTGATTGAAAAAATCCTGCATGAAAGAATAAAAAACAGCAAAATTATACTGGATGAAATGAACCTGGACAAACAATATCTTGCCAAAGTCAAAAGGATTATTATCCAGGCATGCGGTACTTCCTGGCATGCAGGGATGGTTGCAAAATACTGGCTTGAAAAATATGCGCATATCCACACGGAAGTTGACGTCTCTTCGGAATTCAGGTATAGAAACCCGATCGCCGAGGGAGATACTCTGATGCTTGCCATATCACAGTCGGGTGAAACAGCGGATACTCTCGCGGGTATCCGTGAAGGTAAAAGTAAATTCGTTAAGGTTCTCTCTATAGTCAATGTCACAAGCAGTACAATCGCAAGGGAATCCGACGGGATATTACCGATTATGGCAGGGCCTGAGATAGGAGTGGCTTCAACAAAAGCATATACTGCACAGTTAACAACGCTTTATCTTTTCACATTATATTTAGCAAAACTCAACTATATACTTACTGAAGAAAATCTGGAAAATAAAATTGAAAAACTGAAACAAATACCGGATGCAATTGATAAGGTCTTGAAAAAACAGGATATCATTCTGAAATGTGCAGAGAAGTATTATCAAAAACGCGACTTCATATTTTTGGGCAGGGGAGTAAATTATCCCAATGCTCTGGAAGGGACATTGAAACTAAAGGAAATATCTTACATACATGCCACAGGTTATCCTGCGGGAGAAATAAAACACGGACCCATTTCGCTTATAAACCAGGATATGCCGGTAGTATGTTTAATTCCAAAAGACGAACTTTATGACAAGATGTTGAACAATGTCCAGGAAGTGATTGCCAGAAAAGGGATTGTCATTGCCATTGCTACTGAAGGTGATAAAAAAATTGCTGAAATCGCCAGCGATGTTATTTATATCCCTGCCTGCCAGGAAGATATTACACCAATAGTTACTGCTGTACCACTGCAGTTATTAGCTTATCATGTTGCTGTAAAACTTGGCTGTGATGTGGACAAACCACGCAATTTAGCCAAATCAGTTACCGTTGAATAAATTCCCCGCTAACAGTAGCGTCCCGATTCATCGGGACGATTATCAAATTATTTATAATTTCTACATTGAAAAATTTTAATTATTTTGATAAACTTATTACTGCAAACGAATATACGCCGGGGTGCTGGAATTGGTAGACAGGCTGGTCTCAAAAACCAGTTCCGTTTTGACGGAGTGAGGGTTCGATTCCCTCTCCCGGCATAAAACCTTCCTTAGAAAGTAACTGCTCACTGAAGTATGTTGGGAATAGAGGCTTTAGCCTCGTAAATAAGATAATCCTGCGGATAAATGACCCTAAAGGGTCTATTCCAAGTTTTTACCATGGTTCACTGAATAGTTACCTTAGAAAAAACCAAGAGTTATAGATTGTTTAGATATCTTTTAATTTCGTCGTGAGAACCGATAATTACAAACGCAATTAAATCGGGCAAAATCTTAAATAAGATCCTTGTCTTGATGTTAACTCGCACCTCGTAAAGATTTTTTCTTAATTTTTTAACACCCAGACCCTTAGAAGGATGGGTTTTTTTATCTAAAAAGTTTACCAACTCAGAAATAGTGTCGGCTGTTTTTGTTTGTTCTTGTTGAGATAGATATTCGAAGGTTCGGGTAAAAGAGGTTAGATATCTAATTCTCATTTTATTTTCTTCTTCAAAAATGAATCTGCCTTTGACATATCGGAAAATTCAACATATTCACCTGCTTTGATTTGTTTATCAATTATTTTTTCAATAGCATCTAGTTCGCCTTCTTCCCAAACTTCATTTTTTTCAAGTACTACCACAGGTTTCATTAAGAGACCTTCTTTTGTTATACTAAAACTGACCAAATCATGAGGGTGTATTCGGAAGTGTTTTATTATTTCTGCAGGTAGAGTTACTTGATTCCTTGGACCTATAGGTCGTATGGTTGTTGTTCTCATATTGCCCCCTGTTTTTCAGTATTGCTTAATATAAGTATAACATACTTTCTATAACTTGTCAAGGATTTTCTATAATCATTTCTGTTGCAATTCAAATTTTCTTTGTGCTGTTGCTGAACGGACTTTCTGGGCAAACAAAGGTTTGTCAGAAACAAACATATTGAAATCAAACTTTAAGATAGCAAAACACTCTGTCCATTCATCAGCAATAACCGTTGCTGTTCTTGGCTCATTGGATATCAATGCCATCTCACCGAAAAACTGACCCGGACCGAGTTCAGTCACCTTGGTTTTCTGGAAAAGCCCTTTGGATACTGTCACTGAAACTTTTCCTTTATAAATCATAAAGAATGCGTCTCCCGGTGTGCCCTGTTTACAAATTTTCTGCCCTTTTTTGTAAGAATATTTATGAACCTGTGTTCTCAACAAAAGGTCAATATCATCTACGTTTGCGTCTGCAAAAAAATCAACACTCCTCAGATTTCTATAAAGCCACTGTATTTCTTCCTGGGTTAATTCCATAAAGAATTCCTCCATCTTCAATTATATCAAAATTTTTGAAGGATTTACAAAGGAATAAAATTATTTTTGTAGCGTCCAGTTTTATCGGGGAATTCCTGGAGTTGCCCGATTCATCGGGCTTTCTTGAAATTTTATAAGTTGACTAATTACAATAAAAGTGGTAAAATAATCTCAGGAAATAACACAGGATTTCATTTAAATACCATGGCAATAACTACATTAGAGAAAATACAGAATAAAAGAGTTAGACAAAAAATAGGGTGGATTGAAAAATTTTCAGAACAATGAGTAAATTTATGAGCGATAACTTAGTAGTAGTTTGTGTCCATGTATTGAAAGGAGAGCAAGTGTTTCATCAAACTGATGGACATTTACTGTGTGAGAAATGCTTCAGACATTACAATAAGTACGGACATGATAAAGAGGGATATTGGAAAATTCCAAAAAACGAAGACTTTACTAATCTGAAGAGTATTTGCAGTCTATGCGTAAATCAAATTATCAATAGCAAGCACTATAATATGTCAAACAAGCAATAAGAGAAAGAGTTCTATCCTTGATAAAGCAACAAATTTTCTACCATATAGAAGTTGTAAAACAGTTAAGTAGATATTAAGGAGTTCTTTAATTTATGAGAAGAAAATAAATGAGTAAACAAATTATAGTAGTGCAGATAAAATTAGATTTAAGATTCAGGAGGCAAATATGTCGGAGGTAAAATTAGATTTTTCAAAGGGACGCCATAGACCAGCTGATTATGTAAGTATTTGTACAACTATAGCTGATAATTATCCGTTGGGGATTCCTCACGGGGCTCAAAAGGATGCTATACAAAACGCTTTTCATACGGCTAATAAAACCGTGCCTGTTGAGTTTACTTTTGAGTTGGTAAAGAATAAAAAAGGCACTTTTTTCACAATGACTGATTCCAATACAAATGGCCTTACTGGTAAAGTATTGGGAACAGAAGAATACGAGACTCTTGAGGAATCAGACCATTGGGCGAGATTTGAAGGTTTTGGTTTTACAACATCGAATCAAGACGCTATTGGTGCAAGAGGACAAGGAAAATTTGTATTTTTAGCAGCATCAGCAGATTACTCTATGTACTATGACAGTCTTAGAGAGGATGATACTTATCGATTGGGTGCAACACGGGCAACAAAAACAGATTGTCCAATGCTTCATTGGGATGAAGAGGATGGGCGCGGTGAACCGAAAGAGCTTACAGGCCTTGAACCATTATCTAAGCTTGGAACAAGGATAATAATAGTTAACCCCATTAAAGAATTATGTGATGAAATCGAAAATGGTAATTTCATAACTGCTATTGAAGAAACTTGGTTTCGTGCAATAGAAAAAGAAAGAGTTAAGATTCGTGTTAAGACATCCGATTATGATAAAGTTGCAAAAATACCGAAACTATTTCCCATACCATCAAAAGATACTGACAAAATCAAGGTATGGATTAAAAATAATGATGAAATAAAATTATTAAGTGGAGAGCGATTTAAAATAAAGCATCTCCAAATAGCTTACAAAAAAGGAGGGGAGATACCAGAACAATTTAGGGGAGTTACTATTATCCATAACAATATGAAGATAACCTCAATAAACATGGAAGGTGTTCCTCTTGATATAACTGACAATATTTATGGATTTATAGAATTCGATAGAGATTTAGATAGAGAATTGAGAAAGAACTACAATCAGAATCCAAATCATTATGATTTAATATGGCGAAGAGCAGTTCCCAAAGCAATAAAGGAATATATAAAAGAAGAACTTAGAGAATTTGGTTATAAAAAAATTGGGATAGGAATAGACCCGCGTGAAAGGAGGAAGCAGATACGTTCATCAGCTGAAATTGATGCATTAAGATATTTATCAAAATATGCTAAAGACCTTGATTTATTCGGTAGAAAGGGTGGGATAGTTAAACCACCTCCACCATCTCCGCTACCACCGTCTAATAAACTAATAGGAATAATGTTGCATAATTTTAATTTTCCAGACCCTGAGATAGCACCAAGGATAAATTGGGAAGAAGAAATCAAAGATTTTGAGGTTAGAATATTTAATAAAACAAATGAACATCTAAAAGGACGGTTAAGAATCTTTATGCTCTTTGGCGACAGAGAAATAAATATATTGCATGATGAAAAAAACATTGATATTACTCCATATTTAAAGCCTAAATCGATTGGTACATTCAGTATTATCTTTTCAAAGAGTGTATTCCCAGACCCAGGAGAATATCGGTTAAAAATTCGCTTAATAAATGAAGTTAATAATTTAGAAATAGATTCTCTTTCAAAAATACTATGGATTGAAAAAGACCCAGAGTTTCGTTTGCCTTTTGAAACACATCCGGATGATTTTACAAATAAAGAAGGCATTGAAAAAAGACAATGGATTACTACGGGAATTCTTGGAGAGGAACCAATTCTATATTATAATATCATGCACTCATGTTATAAGCAAGTTGAAGAAGATAAAGAATTACAAACTGATTACCTGTTTGAGATCTTTTTAGAAGGTAGCATTGATTTCATTCTTAATAGACCAGATAAAGAAGATGGCACTCCAGATTATCATCCTCTTGATTCAAGTAAGATATTAAAAGACCCCAAAGATGCCTATTTTGAGATTTCAGGTAAAATGGCCGAAATAAAAAGTAAATATTATGAGGAAATTTGAAAAATGGCTGTTATAGTTAGAAGAAAAGCAATAATAAATGGTAAAGAAATTATAATGACCCCCTTCTTAGGAGAGGGTAAAATTACTAGAGATGATATGGAAAAAGCCAGAAGATTGGATAAGTATCTTGAGCAAAAGATGAACCATATACTTAAAGAAATGAAAAGAGAAGGAACTTTAAATGCAAATGCCTTAAAGAAATGGCATGCTTTGGGGGAAAAATTATCTTTTGTTGATGATAAATCCCTTGTAAATCCTGAAGATGTGAATAATGGCTATATATGGCAGGCAATAAGACAGCATTGTCCTTTGGAATTACTTCCAAGGGGTACCCAAAAAACAGATGTGGGAGCAACAACAAAAGCACGGCGGGAAGGTAAGAAATATGATCATTTGCATTATTGTTACCAACTAGGAAGACATAAGTGGGAAGATATTAATTGGGTAGGGGAATGGTTTAATTGGATAACTCTTATGGAATCACCGGGACTAATGCGTGACCCCCGAGTACTACCCATTATGAAGCAAATGATAAGGAGTTTAGAACGTACCATAACCAAGAATGAATTCAGAGTCCTCGCGAAAAGTCTTCGTAAATTTTTTTCGACTAAGTCGGAGTACCGTGATACCAGCGGTGTAAGTGATTCTGAAATCAGGGAAATTATAATAAAATCAGGGAGAGAGGCAGGGATTGTTAAAACAAAGATGAAAAGTGCCTATCAATTAATAGATTCTGGAAGAATGAAAGAATCTTTTCTGATACAAGATAGAGAAAATATTAAAAGAGGAAATTTTCAAAAGAGACAATTATAGATGTGCGGTGTGGGGTCGTGGTGTATAAGAATGATTAAATTCTGTAAAGATGTTTTTGATGTTTATGATAAGCACAGAATAAATGGACATATATCAAGACCAAATGGAAAAAAATATTAAAGATTGAATTAATTAAAGGATTTAAATATTGTAAATGAGGTGAACGAAAATGAAAGCGGTAAGTTTATTGAAAAAAGCAAGAATAAATCCTGATGAAGCGGTTCTTTTTATTAAATATGAAGAAGCAATGAGAAATCTCTTAGAAGCAAAAGAGGAATACTGTCCTAATTTAGAAATAAAAAACATGACAAAGAAAAACCTTTTGACATTACTCAACAGTTATGCCGATTGCGTTTCTAAGTATCATCCCGAAAACTACCATCAAGAAAGAGGAGTATTTCTTGAGAATTTTAAAATGTTAAAAAAATATGGGTTGACTGACGAGGATTATAACTGTTTAGATTTTTACTAAGGATGTGTTTGCTATGACTGAATATCATGGACTGAAAAAAATTGATGACTGGCGGTGGTTGATGCCGAAATCCGGCGGTATGCGGACTGAAGGGATGATTTATGCTTCAGAAAAGATGCTGGAGCATATTGTCCATGATAAGGCAAGTAACCAGGTGTCAAATGTAACTTATCTGCCGGGCATAGTCGGCAGGTCACTTGCTATGCCTGATATACACTGGGGATATGGGTTCCCGATAGGCGGCGTTGCAGGATTTGATTATGATACAGGAGTTATTTCTCCTGGAGGAATCGGGTACGATATAAATTGTGGGGTGCGGTTACTCAGGACAAATTTGGAATTAAGTGATGTGTCCCCAAAATTAGAAAAACTTATATCTACTTTATTTACCAATATACCGTCGGGTGTGGGGTCAACGGGTAAAATAAATTTAAACCGTAACGAAGTTATGAAAGTTCTTGAAGAAGGTTCTAAGTGGTCTGTAAAAAAGGGGTTCGGTAATCAGGAAGATTTATCTCATACTGAAGACCAGGGGCAGATGAGTTCTGCTGACCCTTCAAAAGTTTCACAGAGAGCACTGGAACGCGGGAGAGAACAGTTAGGGACACTCGGTGCGGGTAACCATTTTCTTGAAATACAGGTAATTGACGAAGTTTATGACGAACAGGCAGCTAACTCTATGGGACTATTTAAAGGACAGGTCACGATAATGATTCACACGGGTTCCCGCGGGTTAGGCTACCAGGTCTGTGACGATTATATAAAAATATTACAGAATGCCTTAAAAAAATACAATATTTCAATCCCTGACAGACAGCTCGTATGCGCACCAGTAACTTCGGATGAAGGGAAGGATTATTTCTCTGCAATGTCCTCAGCGGCAAACTATGCCTGGGCTAACAGACAGTGTATAACTCACTGGACAAGGGAAAGTTTTATGCAGGTAATGGGGATGTCACCAAAAGATATTGGGCTTGAACTTGTGTATGATGTTGCACATAACATAGGCAAGATTGAAGAGCATAATGTTGAGGGTAAGAAAAGAAAACTTATCGTCCACCGCAAAGGTGCAACGCGTGCATTCCCGGGACAGCCGGTAATCATCCCGGGCAGTATGGGAACAAATTCATACGTTTTGGTCGGGACACAGAAAGCTTTAGATGAAACCTGGGGGTCAACCTGTCATGGGGCAGGACGGACAATGAGCAGAACGGAAGCTTTGAGGCGGGTTTCCGGCGGTGAACTGAAACAGAGACTTGCTAAAGAAGGTATAATTGTTCAGGCGAGGGAATATAAGACGCTTGCCGAAGAGGCGCCGGAAGCATATAAAGACGTGAATATGGTTGTTGAAGTGTGCCATCAGGCAGGTATATCAAAGAAAGTTGTGAGGATGTCGCCTGTAGGAGTAATAAAAGGTTAAAATATGTTAGATTTGAAGTTTATAAGAGAAAACAGGGAAGAAGTAGAAGAGAGATTGAGCACACGCGGGATAAAGATAGACTTTTCTGAACTTCTGGAGTGGGACAGCGGGAGGCGGAAACTTATCAGTGAAATAGATGCACTCCGTGAAAAACGCAAGAAAACTTCTGAACAGGTTGGACTATTAAAGAAGGAAAAGAAACCCGCAGAAAAACTTATGAAAGAGACGGAAGAAATCCGGGAAACAATACAAAACAAAGAAAAAATATTATTAGACTTGGAAAATAAAATAGAAGAGTTTATGCTGACCGTACCAAATCTACCCGATGAGAGTGTGCCGACAGGTAAATCAGAAAAAGACAACAAAAAAATCCGTGAAAATTTAGAAACCGGCGAACAGAAATTAGATAAACCAAAACCACACTGGGAACTCGGTTCAAAATTAGGTATAATTGATTTTGAAATTGCAACGAAAATGTCATCTTCAAGGTTTGCAGTGTTGAAAGACCGCGGTGCTGTACTTGAACGTGCAATTATTTCGTTTATGCTTGATTTGCATACAAAACAGCACGGTTACACAGAAGTTATGACACCTTACCTGGTCAATAAAAAATCAATTACAGGCACGGGGCAGTTACCTAAATTCAAAGAGGAAGTATTCAAATGTGCAGACGATGAATTTTATCTCATACCGACAGCAGAAGTAACAATAGCAAACTTGCATTCTGATGAAATATTTGATAAAGACGCACTGCCGAAAAAATATGTCTCTTATTCAGCGTGTTTCCGCCGGGAAGCGGGTTCATACGGCAAGGATACAAAAGGATTAATCCGCAACCACCAGTTTAATAAAGTTGAACTGTTCAAGTTTACTAAACCTGAAGATTCAGCGGATGAACTTGAAAAATTATTAAACGATGCAGAAGATGTTTTAAAACAACTCAAACTGCCTTACAGGGTTATTGAACTCTGCGGTGCCGATTTGGGGTTTACTTCAGCAAAAACATACGACCTGGAAGTATGGATGCCGGGCGAAAAAATGTGGCGTGAGGTTTCAAGCTGCAGTAACTGCAGGGATTTTCAGTCAAGAAGGCTGAATATAAAGGTCCGAACAGAAAATAACAAAAAATATGTCCATACAATAAACGGTTCGGGGTTGGCTGTGGGCAGGATATTTGCTGCAATTCTGGAAAATTATCAGAATACTGACGGGTCAATAACCATACCGTCCGCACTCAAATCTTATACCAGTTTTGATAAAATTGGGTAATCCCCCATCACTCCCCCTTTGACCGAAGTAGGTTCCGTAGGAATAAAGGGGGATAAAGAGGGATTAAGTTAGGGGGTTAGAAATGCCGGGGAAAAAAACAGGTAGAAAAATAAGAGAATTGACAGAAGATATATTGCTTGTGCTGGATAAAGAAGAGACCGACAAAGACGTATATATCCTGCGGGTTGTCAGCTGGAACAAAAGAAAACCAAAGTTAGAAAAAAGGTCCTACTGGAAAGGGGAAGGGGACAGCGAAATGAAAATGAGTAAGATTGTCGGGTTAACCGCAAAAGATATAAAGATTATAATTGAAAAAAAGGACGAGATACTCAATTTACTTGAACACGGTGCATAGTGAAAGGATAACTCACTGAACTATGTTGGAATAGAGGCTTTAGCCTCGTAAATGACCCTAAAGGGTCTATTCCAAGTTTTTACCATGGTTCACCGAATAGCTACGTGAAAGGATTTGTGTATGACTGAAGAAAAATTTTTACCTACAGTTTTAGTTATTGATGATAACCAGAGTGTAATAGAGTCCTTTAAGGTTGCACTTGAAGATAATTATAATGTTCTTGCAACAAACAGCGGTGAAATCGCACTGGATAAAATAAAGAAAGAGGATATAAACGTAGTACTCCTGGATATACTTATGCCGGAGATGGACGGTATGGATGTCCTGCGTAAAATAAAGGAGTTGGGTAAAAACATAGATATTATTATGGTCACTGCCATAAAGACTGTTAAAACTGCAATTGAAGCAATGAAATTAGGCGCCTATGATTACATAACCAAACCATTTGATGTGGATGAACTACTGGAATCCATCAGGAAAGCAATAGAAAGGCAGGGGCTTCTCAGAGAAGTTGAATATCTCAAGTCCGAGTTAAGTCCACCGTTTATGTTTGACGATATTGTCGGCAGTGATGAAAATATGAAGAAAGTATATGATATGATTACAGATGTAGCCAAGGGTGATACGACTGTCCTGATAAACGGGGAAAGCGGAACAGGAAAAGAACTGGTTGCCCGCTCTATCCATTTCCACAGTCCGAGGAAAGACAGACCTTTTGTTACGGTTGACTGTGCATCCATCCCGGAGAATTTATTAGAGAGCGAATTGTTCGGACATGAGAGGGGTGCTTTTACCGACGCTACGACACAAAAATTAGGCAGATTTGAACTGGCAAATACAGGGACTTTGTTCCTGGATGAAATCAGCAATATGGATATGGCTATGCAGGGAAAAATTCTAAGAGCAATCCAGGAAAGAGAAATCCAGAGATTGGGCAGTCAGAAAACGATTAAGATTGACATAAGAATAATTTCGGCAACAAATATTGACCTTAAGAAAGCAGTTAAAGAGAACGCATTCAGGGAAGACCTGTATTACAGATTGAATGTTATCCCCCTTTCCCTGCCTCCGTTAAGAGAACGAAAATCAGATATTCCAATGTTGGCGAATTATTTCCTTCAAATGTATAGTAAAATGTTTAATAAGGACATACAGGACATTTCAAAACAAGCAATGAACTATTTAATAGATTACAACTGGCCTGGCAATGTCCGGGAATTACAGAATATCACTGAAAGGCTTGTAACTTTAGGAAAAGAAAAAATCATCTCTCACAAAAGACTGCCCCTGGATATTCTAATCAGCGAAGAAAAGGGTATAAAACCAAAGAAATTATTCAAAGGTGCAGTCCACCAATTTGAAACACAATATATACTTGGCGTACTGGAAAAGACTAACTGGAACCAGACTAATGCCGCCAAGTTACTGAACATCCATCGCAATACGCTGATTTGGAAAATAAATTTATTGGGATTAAGGAAGTTCCAACCTAAACATCAAAACAAGACATAGTTTTATGTGCAGACTGCACAAAAACTATACGACCTCACCAATTTACTATAAAATAACCGTCAATGAAAAAACAACTGATTACTCAAGGTTGTTTCATCTAATGCCAATTTTATCTTTTTCTTATTGACCTGGCAGAAAATTTGCTCTATATTGAGGTTACCCAATGAAACCCAGAGTAGTAGTCACAGGAATAGGAGCAATATCTCCCAATGGCATCGGCAAAGATGCTTACTGGCATGCACTTACAAGTGGTATATCAGGCATAAAAAAAATCAGCACTTTTGACATCTCTCAATATCCTTCTAAAGTAGCGGGTGAAATTTCTGATTTTAACCCGGCAAACTATATGGACAGAAAAATGGCGAACCGCCTGAGCAGGTTTACTCAATTTGCTTTAGCCTCTACGCGTATGGCTGTAGAAGATTCTGCTCTGAAAATAAATGACAGTTATAGGGCAGGGATTTCTTTGGGTACCGCAATCGGAGGACTTGAAATAGCAGAAAAGGAATGCTGTGTATTTTATACCAAGGGTATGGATAAAATTAGTCCGTTCTCTGTTATGTCAATGAATTCCAATTCTGCGGTAGGTATTATTGCAATTGAATTCAATATAAATGGAATCAACACAACAATATCCACGGGCTGTTCCGCAGGACTGAGTGCGATTGCTCATGCTTATGACATTATATCAAATGGCAGGGCAGACATAATGATAGCCGGCGGGGCTGAGGCTCCTCTGTTCCCTGTAACTTTTGAATCTTTCTGTGCTTCACAGGTCCTTAGCAAAAGGAATGGCGACCCGACAAAAGCGAGCAGGCCATTTGAAAAAAACAGGGACGGATATATCCTGGGAGAAGGGGCGGGAATAGTAATATTAGAAAAACTGGACCATGCATTAGAAAGAAAGGCAAAGATATACGTTGAAATTGCCGGATACGGTGTAACAAATGATTCATACAGTATTTTCAAAATGGAACCCACGGGCAAGAATGTCTCCAGAACAATAAAATTATGCATGGAAGATGCAAAGGTGTCCCCTGAAGAAATAGACTACATCAATGCTCACGGAAGTTCTTCCGTTGTCGCTGATAAAAGAGAGACAAATGCTATAAAATCTACACTGGGAGAGTGTGCTTACAGAATACCTATAAGTTCCATTAAATCAATGATAGGACAGTCATTGTCTGCAAGTGCAAGTTTGCAATTTATAACTTCAGTTTTGGCAGTTGATACAAACTGGCTTCCGCCGACTATAAACTATGAAGAGCAGGACCCTGAATGCGACCTTGATTATATCCCCAATAAAGCACGTAACAGCAGAGAAATAAACACAGCATTAATTAATTCATTCGGAGCCGGCGGGAACAATATCTCAATGGCAATAAGAAAATATAAAGATGAAAAATATTACAACGGACAAGTGAGAAACTATTTACCTTACGAATATACCCAATGTGCAATATGAATTTTACTGTTTTTCTAATCTTACTGTTTACTATTGGAACTGCTATAGGATTTACTGAAGTATTCCTTAACAACAAGAGGAAAGAAACAGGACAGATTAAATACAAATGGATTTTCCCCGTTGTATTAATATTTTATATATTGATGCTCACCAGTACATTTGTAGAATACTTTGTTATTCAACGAAAAATAAATATTTTTGTTGTTAGTTTAGGACTATTTCTCATTATAATTAGATTTCTACTTAAATACTGGTCGGTAAAAAATTTGGGTAAATTTTGGAGTCCGAATATTGAAATAAGAGAGAAACACGAACTTATAAAGGCAGGGCCTTATAAATATTTAAGACATCCTGCATATTTAACTAGTATACTTGATATATTAATCGCTCCTATTATTGCCAATGCTTATTTTACATTTGTGTGGACATTTATTGGATACTTAACATTAACTTTAATAAGAATTCACCTTGAAGAAAAAGCACTTATTGAAAAATTCGGTGAAGAATATATTGAATACCAGAAAGAAACATCGGCAATATTGCCTCTCCCAAAATTTTTATTAATAAAATGGAGTTTATTCCAAATAAACTCTAATAAACTTTTTCATGGGGGCCGAAAGTAAGAAAAATGATTGTCTTTGAATCCATGCTATTACATAGAGACATAGAGCAACCAATAAATTGCTGGAATTTCTTTGTTCTACATTCTTCACAAACAGAAAAAATAACCCTAAATGATTTTGTAATTCGTGCAGAACGCAGTCCCTTAAGTTCACCAACAAGAAATTCACTTTTGCAATTCTTATATGGATTCTGTGACAGAAGATTGATTTTTTTGAGCAAAATCTTTTTTAGCGAGGAATACCTTTTAAGTTGCTTTTGAAATTCAGGTAGGAAAAATGTTCTATAAATTGAAGGTCTCCTTCAAACTTAATGGTTTTATACCATCTCGCAGTTGGTTTTTTGCACGAGTTAGAGAAAGCATTAATTCTTTACTGGATATAATCTTTAATGTTTCAACAATTCTTTTCCAATCTTTGATATCCAGAACTACCGACTTAGGTGTTCCTTTTGGAGTTGTAATGAATTCAACTTTTGGTATATCAATGGTTTGTTGCATTTTAGTCACCTCTAACAATAATTATAACATAAAGGAAAAATTCTGTCAAGGAATAGTCAAGAGGAGCGAAATATTATGAAACTAAAACTAATAGCACCTAAAGACACTGTTAACAAAGATGGATTGGGCTGGTGGAATCAGGATTTTTGGTCACTGGTCACAGGCAGGAAAATGTATGGCATTGCAAGACTAAATTTACCATTAATAGCAGGTTTAACTCCTCCTATTGCAGAGATAACAATTATTGATGAAAATATTGAAGAAATAAATTTTGATGAGAAAGTTGACATGGTGGGTATTAGTGCATATACTGCTCTGGCAGTCAGAGCATACCAAATTGCAGATGAATTTCGCAGGAGAGGAGTAAAAGTGGTACTGGGTGGCATTCATCCGTCTGTCCTACCTGAAGAGGCAATACAACATTCTGACTGCGTTGTTATAGGAGAGGCGGAAAATGTCTGGGGAGGTTTAATCAATGATTTTAAGGAAGGTAATCTTAAAAAATTCTACCATTCTGAACAAAAACCTGATTTAAAAAATCAGCCAATCCCCCGCTGGGATTTATTAAGAAACGAATATTATTCAACACCAACTATTGAAACCACGCGGGGATGTCCTTATGACTGTGAATTTTGTTCAATTAAAATATTTTTAGGAAATAAAATCAGGTCAAAACCCATAG
This sequence comes from Elusimicrobia bacterium CG1_02_37_114, assembly GCA_001871125.1. Taxonomy (GTDB): domain Bacteria; phylum Elusimicrobiota; class Endomicrobiia; order CG1-02-37-114; family CG1-02-37-114; genus CG1-02-37-114. The sequence continues at coordinate 3,901 of MNXB01000005.1, read as the reverse complement.
AATCAGTAATCAGGGAAGTTGAAATGCTAAAAAGTATGGGAAGAAATCTATTGTTTTTTGGAGACGATAACCTGATGGCGAATAAAAGATACCTTAAAGAACTGTTAATCAGACTTATACCCCTAAAGACAACATTCCAAGCTTCATTACCTATCAGTCTGGCTAAAGAAGAAGGATTGATGAAATTATTAGCCGAAAGCGGTTGCAAAAGAATCGTTATTGGACTGGAATCATTATCTGAAGAAAATTTAAAACAAATGAACAAAGATAAATCCTATGGCCCTGAGAAATATATTGAATATATCAATAAAATACAGTCCTATGGCATTGAAATGTATGGTTCATTTATTTTTGGATATGACTGTGATGATGAATATGTATTTGAAGATATGGTAAGGTTTTTTGATGAATCCAATATTTCTGCTGGAGCTTTTCATATATTAACACCTTATCCGGGGACCAGATTATTTGAAAGATTAAAAAATGAAAACAGAATATTACATCAGAATTGGGAATTATATGACAGTATGCATGCCTGTTTTAAACCTAAACTAATTAGCCCGGAAACTTTAGAAAAAGGGTTTTGGTGGGTTCAACGGCAGGTATTTAGTTATGAATCAATTTTTAAAAGGCTCAGGAATCTATGGAATTTGTGGAACAAAACAAATGTCAGACAATATGATAGAATATCCCCTATAATGATAAATCTAAATGCAAATAATATTGCCTATAGCCATCTTATAATCAATAATATTAGAATAAATGAAGAAGTTACAAAAAACACTAAACAATATGAAACTGTTTATGAAGTAGAAGTAAAATCTTCAGGAATAGAAGATGGAATGTAGTTTGAAGCTATTTTAAGAAATGATTTATCACGAGAGATTAACAGATGAGGTTTAGAAGAAATGGCAATAGCCAATAGTATAGCATCAAAAGGGTCAAGTAATTCTGTATCAAAAATTAAAATTTTATTTGACTTTTCCATGGAGCGAATTCCTTATCTCTCGAATAAACTCACAACCAGTTTTACTTTCGGGAATTATACCTTTAAATTTCCCAAGCAATTGACGAGCCAATCCTTTTTTCTTTTCAGGGATAGATATTTTATTTACACGAATTACTTTAATTGCTTCTTGAATAGTTGTCATAATTATCACCTCTGTAATTATTATACATCAATTTAAGGATAAAGTCAAAAGTAGTCTATGTTTACTAAAAGTCTATTGATAAATTATGCGGGTTATCCTGAATCTCCGAGAATGTTGGTCCCTGACAATGGACTGGCAAATCTTGCAGGTGTTTTGATATCAAAAGGTCACAAGACCATAATACTGGACTATGCTACAGTGGATATAGTGGAAAAACTTTTTCCGTATGAATACAAAGACCGGATTGAGAATGTTATAAAACGAATATTGGTTAATTTGAAACAAAAACTGTCACCCAAGCAAAAAGATTTGGATATATTTCATAAATTAGACAATGAAATAGACCAGTTACAGAGGAAAAAAGTAAAAGAAATTGCTATAGAAATTAGCAGTATTGTAAAAAAACATAACATTGATTTTGTCGGTATGAAACTCTGGATGGGTGATGGTTTTGAAGGTTCCATAACAATTGCAAAACAATTAAAAAAAGATTTCCCCACCCTGCCGATATTTGCAGGCGGACCTCATGTTGACTGGTTCAGGGAAAAGATACTTGATGTGTGTAATCTTTTTGATGTCCTTGTATATGGCGAAGGTGAAGAAGTTATTAATATGCTCGCAGATTATGTCCTGGGTAAAACGAATCTGGAAAACATACCTAATTTAATCTACAAAGAAAATGGGAAAGTTATAACAACTCCGAGAAAAATAATAGACGACTTAAATAAATTACCTCTGCCGGTATATGATAAAGAAGTCTATCTTTCTATGGGAGACACTCAAAAATTGAAAATTATATTTACCGATGAAAGCAGGGGCTGTCCGAATAACTGTAGTTTCTGCCTGCACCCGGTAAAAAGCGGGAATAAATGGAAAACAAAATCACCTGAATCTGCAGTAAATGAAATGGAAAGACTTATAAATAAATATGGAATCAATGTATTCAGGTTTGCGGGGTCTAATACTCCTAAACTCCTTGCTAAGGGAATAGCGGAAGAAATACTGAAAAGAAAACTGAAAGTAGAATATACCGCCTTTGCCAATTCAGGAAATGGAGTATCTGTTGAAGATTTTCAATTAATGAAAGACTCTGGGTGTTTTTCTCTCTGGTTTGGTATTGAGTCGGGTAACCAGAAACTCCTGGACGAAGTGATGAACAAAAAAATGAAAGTGGAACAACTGAAGAATAAAATAAATGCCTGTAAAAAAACAGGCATATATGTAACAGGAAGTATAATAATCCCCGCACCGAATGAAACAGAACAGACAAAACAGGACACATTGAATTTTTTATTAGAGACAAGGCCTGATTCAGTCATTGTTGACCCGCCTGTTCTTATACCCGGGACAAAGTGGACTATAAATTGTGAAAAATATGGCATTGAAATCCTTGACGAGAAAGAATTTTTAAATCAGATGATGTTGTATAAAATGAAAATAATTTATCCCCCCATTCTTTGGAAGGCACTGCCTTATTTTAAGATTAACAATAAAACAGACAAAGAATTAGTCCGGGAAACAGGTTTGTTTGCCCAGACTTTAGAAAAGAATGGAATATTAACACAGGTAACAAGTGATACCGCATTGATAGCAAAATATGCAGGAATGCAACCTATGGAATTCAGAGATAAGAGCAGAAAATATTTTTCAACAGGTAATCATAGGGAAATAAAAAAAATAATAACCAGAATCAATGAAAATATTACTAATTCAGCCACCAATTAATCCAAATATAATAGGTGTGGGGACAGCGTATCTTACAGAGCCTCTTGCCCTTGAGATAATTGCCGCATCAATACCTGAACATGATGTGAAGATTCTTGATATGAGAATAGAGGAATCAGTATTTGAAAAAGAATTGGCTGATTTTAAACCTGATATTGTCGGTATTACCGGTTATACCACAGATGTCTATAAAATTATTGATATTTCAAAAAAGGTTAAATCATACGATAAAAAAATTCTAACAGTTGTCGGCGGACACCATGCTACAATGTTACCAAATGATTTCAATAAAGAATCAATTGATATTATAGTTATTGGTGAAGGCGAAATTACTTTTAGAGAATTAGTAAATGCTTATGCGAAAAAACAGGGGTTTTCATATATATCCGGGTTGGCAATCCGCAACAATGGAAATCCGGTATTTACTAAACCGAGGGATATAAATATAGATTTAGATAAAATGCCTTATCCAAATAGAGGGTTGACAAAAAAATACAGGGATAAATATTTTAGAGGTGCCTGGCGTCCAGTTGCTTCAATGATGACTTCAAAAGGATGCCCTTTCAGATGTAATTTCTGTGCATTGTGGAAAGTTATGAAGGGAAAATATCTGTCGCGAAGTCCGGAATCTGTAGTAGAGGAACTGTCAAAAATAGAAGAAAAATACATTGACTTAGCGGAAGATAACTTTTTACACGATATAAAGAGAGTGGAAAAGATTTATGAACTTATCAAGAAACAAAACATAAATAAGGCTCTTCTCCTTTTTGAGTGGATAGAATCAGTATAGTATGTAGACGGAAAACAGCCTCTCAAAAACTCAGTCTTGAAATGCTCTTTGAAATATTGTATAAAAACGTATGAACATAACACGACTTTCTCAAGCATATGATTTTCCAGGATTCAAAGCTTTGACTCGTATTCAAGAGTTACCAGAGAACCGTGCTTCGGTAGTGATCACACTCAAGCGGAAGTATCAAAAAAAAAGCCAAAATGTCCAAACTGTGGTTCCCGAAAAACCTGTT
>MNXB01000129.1 GCA_001871125.1 Elusimicrobia bacterium CG1_02_37_114 | reverse complement strand
AAAAATCAATCCTCAAAAAGTTGTTTCTACCCCGAGAGTAAACATTGATTATGCCGGTAAAGCAAAACACTATCCCTGGCGTTTTGTATTAGGGGTCAGGTCTTCTCCCACAGGGACCTAATCGGCCAAAGGGGACCTACTCGGCAACATTCAACAAAATTTAATAATGAGAATACCCGTCCCGATAACTTGTTTACTATTTAATAAAAAAATGCTATAATTATATCAGGAAGTTTGAAAATACAGTATGTTCAGCAGGTCGGCAATATCCACAATTTTTGAGTTGTATATCTCACCAAACAGTAGATTTATCCCCTCAATATGTGGTCCTGTTTTTCAAAAATTTTTCTTCGCAGAGGCAGGTGAACTTTTTAGATGAAAGGTACAGTTAAATGGTTTAATTCCGGGAAAGGCTATGGATTTATTGCAACAGAAGAAGGAGAAGACGTCTTCGTTCATTTTTCCTCCTTAATAGGGGATGGTTATAAATCCCTGAATGAAGGAGATAAGGTTGAATTTGAGGTAACTTCTGACGCAAAAGGTTCCAAGGCAATAAACGTTAAGAAAGTGTAAAGAATTTTTTCTTTTATTTTCCACAACAAATATTTTTAGTCTGTTTTAGACAAAAGGTTATCTTTTTATCTAAACGGCAACCAAGTAGATACGACGAAGCGTGTGTGCAGTGGTCCCCGAGCATTGATTCCGTAGAATTTATAACGGAATCATCGCGAGGGGTTATTAATGCTTACGCGGTTACTGTCCTCACTCTTTGAATATAATAGCTCCCCAGCATAAGTACATATCTTAATAAGTAATGACTAAAGAACTTAAATTTCCTGAGATTTGTGTTGTTGATGCTTCTGCGGGTTCAGGGAAAACCTATGCCCTTGCAAAAGCATACCTTTCGTTTTTGATGAACCCCGCATTCAATGCCGAAAACATACCCCAGAAAAATATTCTTGCCATTACATTTACAAATAAAGCGACAAACGAGATGAAACAGAGAATTCTGGAATCCTTGAAGAAAATCGCGCTTGATTCGTTCTCATCCGAACAAGAGAAAAAAGATATCCTGTCGGGATTAGGTGATATTGACCGTAAAACCGCACAACAGAGAGCATATTCTATAATTGATACGATAATCAAACACTATGACTTTTTCAGGGTCCAGACAATAGATAGTTTCATAAACTCAGTTATTGTAGGATGCTCGTTTAGCCTGGATATTTCATCAGGATTCAACATTGAGAAGGACTATGAGCCCTATCTGGATTATTGTCTTGATGATTTAATTGAATTATCCCTGCGGGACACAAAGATAAAAGACGCCTTCCTGGAATTTATTAACCATTATCTTTTTATTGAAGATAATGCTGCCGGCTGGTTCCCCAGGCAAAGAATGCTGGAAATAATCAAAACCCTTTTTGACTGTAGCAACACATACGGTCTTCCGTTCAAAAAAAACAATGAAATTAAAAGTAAAGACATATTAGACAGGAAAAAGGAAGTGTTTTCACTAATACAAAAATTAGCGGATATCCTGCCGGAAGATGTAAATGGCAAGTTTAAAAATTCAGTCAAAAAATGGGATGTGTCCCTATTTTTCATACCCCCATACTTTGATAAAGGCAAATCCGTTCCAATGAACAAAGGCGGTGTGTGTCCTGAAAAAGTATCAAAGATATGGGAATCAATACAGAAAAATCTTGAACTAATCGTAGAGATGGAAGCTTTTTTCAAGTATTCTCCGTATGTAACAATCTATGACCTTGTCCTTGAGTGTTTTAAAATTTATGTGCAGAAAGAAGATGTGTTATTCCTGAATGAACTGAATAAAAAGGCGAAATCCTTGTTTGATTCCAAGTCAGTAACTGTTCCCGAATTGTATTACCGGCTTGCCACACGGTTCAAGCACTACCTTGTGGACGAGTTTCAGGATACCAGCAAACTTCAGTGGACAAACATTTCACCGTTAGTTGAAGAAGCGGTAGCTTCCGGAGGCTCGCTTTTCTATGTGGGCGATAAAAAACAGGCAATATACGGATTCAGGGGCGGAGATTACCGCTTATTTGACGAAGTCAAGGAATATTATAAACAGCATAATATAAAGGAAGAAATCCTTAACAAAAACTACCGGAGCCAGAAGGAAATAGTCCAGTTCAACAACAGAATTTTTTCACAGAATAATCTGCAGAGATTCCTGCAGGATTATAGCAGTAAGGAAGAACTGTTAAATACAACCCATATAAATGAAATTACCGCCATATTCAGTGAATCAGAACAGAAATATAAGGATGAAAATACACGCGGTTATGTAAAAGTTGAACAGGTGCAGATAGAAGATAAGGGACAGGGAGAGGAAGTAATCAGGGAGAAATTCGTAAAACTCGTCAGAAGTCTTAAGAAAAGGGAGTTTGATTACAGAGACATCTGCGTTCTTTTGCGCGATAACAAGGATGTTGAACTTGTTACCGGGTGGCTTCTTGAACAGAAGGACATACCCGTTGAATCGGAAAAAACACTCAATATCAGGGGAAATTTCCTTGTCAAGGAACTGTTCTCGTTCCTGTTGTTCCTGCACTTCCTGCCTGACAATATATCCTTTGTTTCCTTCATATTAGGCGATATTTTTGTGAAAGCTTTGCAAGGCTCAGCAAAAATTGATAGAAAGAAACTGCAGGGGTTCCTGTTCAATATCGCCTCCACAAAAAGACGGGATGAAAAAGTTCTGTTATATGTCAAATTCCGCGAAACGTTTCCGCAGATATGGGATGAATATATCAGAGAATTTACCGCCAGGGCGGGATTGGTACCCCTTTATGAGTTTGTTGTGTCCATATTGAGCAAATACAATGTCCTGAAGAACTTTCCGCACTACCAGGGGTTTATTATGGCTTTTCTTGAATTAATTAAAACTCAGGAACAGGAAAATTGCGGGCTTGAGTCATTCATTGACTACTTCAACACTGTTGAAGATACGGAACTTTTCGTGAACGTTACAAGTTCAAATTCTATCAAGGTTATGACCGTCCACAAGGCGAAAGGACTGGAGTTCGGCGTCGTTATTATACCGTTTCTGGATATCAATAACACCGAGATGAAGAAAAAAATATCACAGGGTTTTGTCATATACCCGGGCGAGAAAGACCTTTCTATTGTCAAGGTGCATAAGGGGTACTGCAGGAATTCAGCCCTTCTTGAAAAAATGTATATCAATGAAGTGAAGAAGTCTATTATTGAAGAACTTAACACCGCCTATGTCGCTTTCACAAGGGCGAAAAACGAACTTTACATTTTGATTCCGGTTAAAAAAGAAGAGAACATCGCACGTCTGCTTATTCCTGAAACATCGGCTGAATACGGGGAACAGGGGACATACAAAGAAAAAAAAGAAAAAGAGCCAACTGTTAAGGAAATACCCCCCTCTGATTACAGGGACTGGATGAAACTGCTGGACTACGAATTTGCGGATAAATTCCCTATGACGGACAGAAGTCTTGTAGTAAGGGGTGACGTTGTCCATTACATGCTTTCATCCATTGATAGTATAACGGGGACAGACATTGAAAGTATTTTAAATAAGACAGTAATAGAAACGCAGAGGAAATTCCCGTTTTTTACCGATATTTCTGCCTGCAGGAAGATTGTTACGGACATTGTCAGTAATCAAGAATGTAAAAAATTGTTCTCGCTACCGGGCAAAACTGTTTTCAACGAGAAGGAAGTAGTTGATTCTGCCGGGAATACTAAAAGAATAGACAAACTTGTCATCGGTGAAAAAGAGGTATGGGTTGTTGATTACAAAATTTCCGAGAAAGAATCAGAAGAACACAGGAAGCAAATAGTAGAGTATATGCGGATAGTTAGCGAGATATACCCTGACAGGAAGGTCAGAGGGTTTCTTTTGTACGCAACGGAAGAAAACATAGCATTGAAGGAAATGACATAATTTAATAGCATAGGAATTTACTTTTTGATGGAATTAAGGCTTTAGCCTTTTATAAAACCCTAAAGGGTGAATTCCTGAATTTAACCATGGACAGAATAATTACTGTTGACATTACTGAAAACTTTATCAAACACCTTGCCGATTATATAGACAAAAACTATATATCAAGAGGTGCTGACATAAGCAGGCTCGCTTTTGTATTCGGCGGAAAGAGACCGTCTCTTTTTCTTAAAAAAGAATTATCAGAAAAAATAGGGAAAAGCTACCTGCCGCCTGAATTTTTCTCCGTTGAAGAGTTCATAAAATATATCGTTACTAAAAAAGATATTTACATAGAGATACCGTCCCTTGACGACTATTTTACCGTTTACCGCCTAGCACAGGAACTATCACCCGAAATACTTAAAAACAAGGAAACGTTTCGCAAGTTCCTGCCCTGGGCAAAAGAAATATCAAAGTTCATAGAACACCTTGACCTTGAATTAGTTGAGACAAAATCGTTAGGTAGCATCCAGAAAGTTGCAAGCATAGGATATGACGTACCCGAGAGTATAAATTTTCTTTTTAGAAATATAATAAAACTGCGCGAGAAATACCATGATGTACTGAATGGAAAAATGACGCTCTCCAGGGGAATGTTTTACCTGACAGCATCTAAGGTTATAGAAAATATTGATTTTAACGAGTTTGACGTAATATTCTTCTGCAATTTCTTCTACCTGCATAAAACCGAAGAAAAAATAATAAAAACCCTGTATAATCAAAACAAGGCGGTCCTGTTTTTTCAGGGCGGGCAGGATGAGTGGAGCGTCCTTAAAACCAATTACGACCATTTTTCCTTGCCAGAACAAAGTTCCGTGCCAGAACAAAGTTCTGGCACAATAATACCTTCATACCGCATATCTCTTTACTCGGCATTTGACATCCACTCCCAGGTCAGCACAGCAAGAGAAATCCTTAAAAGTATAAAGAAAGAAAATGACCAGGACCTTGACAGAACAGTAATCGTAACACCCGATGCCGATTCGCTCATACCCCTGCTGTGTGAAAGTTCTTCCGTTGTTAAGGATATAAATGTTTCAATGGGATACCCCCTTTACGATAATCCTGTTTATACACTTTTTAAGTCAATATTTTCCGTACAGCTTTCAAAAAGAAGCAGGGAATACTATGCAAAAGACTACCTGAAAGTCATAACGAACCCGCTTGTTAAAAATTTGCGTATCAGCCCGGGAATAAAACTTAATACCACCGATAGTTCAATGATTACCAGAATAGTTGTCCATAAAATAGAAGAAGTCCTGAAAGGTTTGGTGAAAACGAAGGCCATCCCTACGGGCATGTTTGTTGATTTAACAAAACTTGAACGTTCAGAAGAACTCTATGGCCTGGTGCTGGATGAACTCGGCAATACCGTGTTAAAAATTGAAAAAGAATCACTTGTTCAGGTTGTGAAACAACTGCATAAAATACTGTTTTTTGACTGGGAGGAAATAGATAACTGTTATACGTTTTCCATTATACTTAAATCACTGCTTGAATTCCTTTCAGAAAGAAGCCCGCTGGAAAGTTTCCCGTTAAACCGGGCAGTGGTTAACCTGCTGTTCGGTATGCAGGAACAATTACAGAATGCAGTTTTCAAAAATGAGAAATTTGAAAAAGAGGATATTTTTACGATATTTGAGGATTCTCTTGAAGGCGAATTTATGGCATTTTCCGGTATGCCGCTTAAGGGTCTGCAGGTCCTCGGTTTACTTGAAACAAGGTCTTTGAGTTTTGATAATGTCATTATAATGGACGTGAACGAATCCGTCCTTCCGAAATCAAGGTTGTATGAACCGCTGATTCCGCGGGATATAATGGCGCAATTAGGATTAAACCTGCTGGAACGGGAAGAAGAGATACAGCGCTACTATTTCAAGCGGCTTATCTCATCGGCAAAAAACGTTCATCTTATTTATCGTGAGGGAGGGGATAGACAGCGCAGCAGGTTCGTTGAAGAAATAATCTGGAATCAACAGAAAGAAGGGAATTCATTAGACACATTGCCAATATCCACAATCTCTTTTAAGGTAGAAGTACTGCCTGACAAAAGAGAGATAAAAAAAGAAAAAAATGTACTGGATTACCTGAAGAATTTAAGTTATTCCGCATCAAGCCTTGATACTTACCTGAATTGTTCATTGAAATTTTATTACAAGTATGTTTTGCGTCTTGACGAAAACGAAAGTGAACTTGACGAACCTGAAGCGGTTGACGTGGGGAATTTTGTCCACGAATTCCTGAACGAAATATTTGAAGAACTCCGCAACACAAAGTTTTCCATCAGTAATGAGTTCAGGAACCATTTCTCCTCTCTTTTAGATAATCGGTTTGACGAATGTTTTAAAAAACGAATGGATGCGGGGGCGTTTATCCTTAAAGAAGTTGTCAATCACAGGATGAATAGATTTTTAGATGAAGAGGAGAAAAGGGAGTCCGAAGTAAAGGAAATACTCGGACTTGAGAAACAGTGCAATATGAAACTGGAGTTAAACGGGGAAACGTTCAGGTTCAACGGGAAAATAGACAGGATTGACCTGCTGGAAGATGACACTATCCTTGTCCTTGATTATAAAACAGGCAATGCAAAAAAAATGACAGTAAAAACCGTTGTTTCGGATAATTCTGAGATGACGAGAGATTCAATAACAAGAATTATGAAGTCCCTTCAACTCCCGCTTTACCTGCACTTCATAAGAAACGAATTCAGGAATAAAAAACTTGATGCGGGATTATACCTGCTCAAAGAACCAAAACTCGTAAAGTTATTCGGCAATAAAGAACCGGTTGAACAGGGCATTTTTGATAAAGTGATGGAACTCTCCGCCAGGGCGATTGAACATATAATCTGCAAAGAAATCCTTAACCCCGATGTCCCCTTTAGCCCGGACACAAAAAACGGCCGTTTTTGTGAATACTGTCCCTTCACCTTACTCTGCCGGTAAAATTGATTAATATATTAGAATTTTATATAATTGATATGGAAGTCAAATATTTTCAATTGGAGGTATAGAACTATGAATAAAATGCTTGAAAGTATTATTATAGATCCCAAGATATGTCATGGGAAACCATGTATACGCGGAACAAGAATAATGGTATCGGTAATACTTGATAATCTTGCCGAAGGTTCAAATCCCGAAGAAATAATTAAGCAGTATCCACCATTAACTTTAAAAGATGTTCAATCAGCGATTATTTATGCGGCTGAATTAGCTCACGAGGAAATGATTATTCCTTTAATGGAACCAGTGAAATGAAAATAAAGTTGGATGAAAATCTGAGCATGGATCATGCAGAAATATTTAAGTCATTTGGTCATGATGTGAAAAGTGTTCATGAGCAAGGAATTTCTGGTTGTTCAGATGAAAAGTTATGGCAAGTTGTGTCTGAAGAAAAGATGTTTTTTGTCACATTAGATATTGATTTCTCAGATATCCGTAAATTTCAACTTGGTTCACATTCAGGTATTCTTTTAATACGAACTGATATGCCCGGGAGAATAAATGTAAGTTTAATTCTAAAGAGGGTATTGAGTGAAATTAATTTGGAAACTTTAAAGGGTTGTCTTGCTGTTGCAGATGAAACTAAGACACGGGTTCGTAGTAAAAGACTATGATTTTTTGTCTGCCTACATCACAATTCTCTTGATTAATAATAAGTTGCGTTGAGTCCACACCGCCGACCCCGTATAAATAAAATTTTATGAAAGACATATCTAAAAATAAATTATCTCAATCGGTTGATAAAATCATTTCTAAATATCACGGTAAACCTGGAGCAATACTCGGTATTTTAAAAGAAATCCAGGAACGGAACAAATATAAGTATTTACAAAAAGAAATACTGGAGTACGTAGCTAAAAAAATCAGGGTCCCTATTTCAAAAATTTATAGCATCGCTACTTTCTATGCTTTTTTTAACCTTGAACCTCAGGGAGAGCATTCAGTAATTGTCTGCAGAGGAACCGCGTGTCATACCAGAGGGTCAAAAAATATTTTGGATTTTATTAAAAAAACGCTGGATATAGAAAAACTATCCGAAGAAAAGACCTCCTTTACTACCAGAGATAAAAAATTTACAATTAAATCCTTAGCATGTTTCGGACAGTGTGCCCTGGCTCCAGTAATGTCAATAGATGGAAATATCCACAGTCATATTACACAGCAAAAAGTCAAAAAACTTATAAAGCACATTTAAAATGAAAATCACTGACCCGCAAATCCTGAATAACCTTAAAGAAAAAGGACTAAAAAAACTATTGCCCGGCAAACCGCGGATTGCTGTGGGTATGGGAAACTGCGGGATAGGAAATGGATCACAGGAACTTTATCTTGCTTTCAGTAAAATATTGCAGAAAAAGAAAATAGATATTTCTCTGGTTAAAGTTGGTTGTTTTGGTTTTTGTTCCCAGGAACCCTTAGTAAATATTTACATACCAGGAAAACCTTTAATAATTCTCAATAAAGTCCTGTCAAAAGATGCTGAAAAAATAATCAATAATATTGACAAAGAAGAATTCCTTTTAAAAAAATCTCTTTGCAAGATTGAAAAATGGGACCATCTGACATCGCAAATCCATTACGGAGAAGGATTTAATGAAATACCGCATTGGAATGAAATATCTTTTTTTAAAGGACAGAAAAAAATCGTCCTCAGAAATTGTGGTTTAATTAATCCCGAAGATATAGAAGAATATATTGCGGTCGGCGGTTATAGCACATTGTACAATGTCCTTAAAGGGCTGACTCCAGAAAAGGTAGTTGAAGAAGTAAAAAATTCAAAACTGAGAGGCAGAGGCGGTGCGGGTTTCCCTACAGGAATAAAATGGGAGATAATGAGGAAAGTTGTTTCAGATAAAAAATATATAATCTGTAATGCTCATGAGGGTGACCCGGGTACTTTTGTGAATAGAAGTGAAATTGAAAGTGACCCTCATATGTTATTGGAAGGAATGGCTATAGGTGCTTTTGCTGTGGGTGCAGATGAGGGTATAATTTATATTCATACAGAATCACCTCTACCAGTTGAGAGATTGAAAAATGCAATTCAACAAGCAAAAAATTATGGTTTATTAGGAGAAAATATATTAAATTCAGGTTTTAATTTTGATATACACATTGTTGAAAGTGGAGGTGCATTTATTTGTGGTGAGGAGACAGCACTTTTTGAGTCTATAGAAGGAAAAATTGGAAAACCACGGATTAAACCCCCATTTCCAGCTCAAAAAGGTGTTTATGATAAACCTACCAATATCAACAACGTTGAGACCTGGTGTAACGTTCCAGTTATTGTTGCAAAAGGTGGGAATTGGTTTGCTGAAATAGGTACTGTTAATAGTGGAGGAACTAAAGTATTCTCTCTGGTAGGTAAAATAGAAAATAAAGGATTAATAGAAGTGCCTTTAGGAACATCACTAAAAACTGTTGTATACAATATTGGCAGTGGTAAGAGTAAAAATATAAAATCTGTTGAGATAGGTGGACCTGCGGGAGGATGTATCCCCCAAAAATTTTTCAATACCATATTAGACTACGAATCAATTGCAAAATTAGGCGTAATTTTGGGTTCCGGGGAAATGGTAATTATGGACAAAGATGATTGTATGGTGGATGTAGCACGATTTTTTGTGGAATTTAATGCATCTGAGTCCTGTGGAAAATGTGTTCCCTGCAGGGAGGGACTATATCAGGTTTTTAAAATTATCAATTCAATTACAAAAGGAAAGGCAACAGAAGACGATTTAAAACAATTAGAAAACTTGTGCAATGTGATTAAAGATACAGCATTTTGTGGTTTGGGACAGGCAGGAGTCAATCCTGTTCTCACAACTTTACAATATTTCAGGAATGAATATGAAGAACATATTAAAGAAAAAAGATGTCAGGCGGGTATATGTAAAAACCTTTACCTTTCACCGTGTGAAAATAGTTGCCCCCTGCATATGAATATCCCCGGATTTCTGGAAATGTACGAAGAAAACAGAAACGAAGAATCTTTTGAAAGTATCCTGCAGGACAATCCATTTCCTGCCGTAACAGGAAGGGTCTGTCATCATCCCTGTGAAGCGAGATGCAGGAGGACAGATATTGATGAACCGGTATTACAGAGAGAAGTTCATAGATGGATTGCTGATTCAATATATGAAAAAGGGAAAGACAAAATTATTTTTAAAAAAATATTAGAGAACAAACTTCCATCTACCGGAAAAAAGGTAGCGATTGTCGGTGCAGGGCCTGCAGGATTAACCGCAGGATTCTATCTGGTCCGGCTTGGACATAGTGTCACCATTTATGATTCAAAACCATTTGCAGGTGGTATGCTGAGGATAATACCTGAATACCGACTTCCCCAGAATGTTCTGGAAAGAGAAATACAATTTATTAAGAAACTCGGGGTTAAGTTTGTGTTTAACACAAAAATAGGTATTAATAAATCATTGGAACAATTAGAAAAAGAACATAACGCAATATTTTTAGCAATAGGAGCACATAAAAATATTGCTCTTGATATTCCGGGAGAAGATTTGAAAGGTGTTCTGCCGGGTATTAAATTCTTAGAGGATATTGCTGTGGGTAAAAAACCTGCTATAGGGAAGAAAATTGTAATAATCGGTGGCGGTAATGTTGCCATTGATGCAGCGAGGACATCAGTTCGTTTAGGTTCAGAAGTAACCATTGCCTACAGACGGGAAAAAGATGATATGCCGGCAAATAAAGAAGAAATTGAAGAAGCAAAGATAGAAGGTATTAAGTTTATTTTCTTATCCGCACCCGGAGCAATAATCGGTGATGAGAAAGGAAAAGTCAGGGAAATAGAATTAACCAGAATGGTGCCAGGCGAATTTGATTCTTCCGGAAGAAGAAAACCCATGCCAACTGAAGAAACTTATAAATTGTCGTGTGATACGGTAATATTTGCAATCGGAGAGAGGGTTGATTCTGAATTTATCAAGAAGTTCGGTATAAAAACAAGAGATAATGGCGCTGTAGAAGTAAATAATTTTACTTTACAGACAAACAACCCCAGGATATATGTCGGTGGAGACATTACGACAGGACCTGCTACACTGACAGAAGCAATGTCTGCAGGTAAAAAAGCTGCAAAAAGTATGGATATGCAGTTGACCGGAAAAGACAGGTTTGACTTGTTATTTAAAAAATTCACATATAAAAACATAGTGCCGGTAGAACCCAGAGGTGGTAAAAGACAACAGGTAAAAAAGTTATCCAGAAAAGGAAGAAAAGGAAACTTTAAGGAAGTTTCACTTGGTTTTTCTGATATAAAAGCAAAGATTGAGTCCAGCAGGTGTCTCCGCTGTGATGTTGAAGAAAATAGGGTCAGGTCTTGACTTTACACTCTGTCATTCTGAGGAATGAAATGACGAAGAATCTGAATAAAAATGGGGACGGAGGAAAGTGTCCCCAAAACTACGATATAATAAAATATGGGTTATAAGTTGGCGTTAAACAAAGCCTGGCAAAATGTTATACAGGTAACCGAAGAAAAAACATACGAAGTAAGATTTGTCAATGATATATACATTGTTGATATAAGGGACGGACAGGTTCTTGATAAACTGACAGATAAACCAGCAAAAGATTATATTTCGGTTTTGCTCCTGTATTATCTTGAAAAGAAAATCAAAGGTTTACCATCTCTTACGGGTGAGTGGATATCTTTCAAACAACTTGACGGTGGAGATACCTATTACAGTGCTTTCCATAAGAGAGCAATCGAACCATTGATAAGAAAATACGGGAACAATCCCGAATCTTTAAATTCCTTATTGAATAAATTTCCCTCACATAAATTAGAATACGGGGATGCCGGGATTGTAATTGATGTGTTTGATGGTATATCTTTGTTGTTTACTGTATGGAGAGGTGATGAAGAAATCAGTCCCGGGGTTAATATACTTTATGATAAGAATATAAGCGAAATATTTTCTACCGAGAGCGTGGCTGTTCTGTCACAGATTTTAGCATATTTTATGATAGAATAGAAAACAGGGACAGCGACCAGTTAGTAGGGAGAGAGATTCTTCCCCCGCCACGGCGGGGTCAGAATGACAATAAGTAAAGAGTGTCACCGAACACACATTGAAATATCGGTTGACAAAACCGAATTTTCAATGTATAATATAACCATGATTAATAGAATAATAGAATTATCGACCGTGCGCCATTTCTTAAGGTCTAACCCCGTAGTAGGCTTAATTGGAGCGCGACAGGTGGGGAAAACCACCATTGCCAGAATGATTGCCTCTAAATGGAGAGGGAAAGTCACCTATTTTGATGTTGAAAATCCCGAGGATTTATCTCGCCTGACAGACCCTATGCTTGTCCTGAAATCATTAACCGGACTGGTAGTGATTGATGAGATACAAAGGCTGCCTCATGTTTTTAACGTTTTGCGTGTTTTAGCAGACAGGCCGTTAAATAAGACAAAATTTCTGGTTTTGGGCAGTGCATCTCCTGAACTTTTAAGACAAGGTTCAGAGAGCCTGGCTGGCAGGATAACTTATTTTGAAATCGGCGGTTTAAGAATTAATGATATTAGTTTTAAAAATATTGAACGTCTATGGCTCAGGGGTGGATTGCCGAAGTCGTATTTGGCCCGAACTCCCAAAGAAAGTTTCCAGTGGCGACAGAGTTTCATAAGTACGTTTCTAGAAAGAGATATTCCGCAACTTGGTATTAATATAAATTCGGTTACTCTAAGGCGATTCTGGACAATGCTTGCCCATTATCACGGACAGGTTTGGAATTCATCTGAGTTTGCCCGTTCTTTTGGTGTGGCAGATACTACAGTGCGGGGTTATCTGGATCGCCTTACAGCAGCTCTTGTTGTCAGGCAATTATTGCCGTGGCACGAAAATATATCCAAGAGGCAGGTTAAAATGCCCAAAATATATATCTCAGATAGCGGTATTCTTCATGCATTATTAAACTTGAGAGCAATGCCGGACATTGAAACTCACCCAAAAATCGGAGCTTCCTGGGAAGGATTTTTATTAGACCAGATAATTCGTCATCTACGTGCCGATAAAAATGAATGTTATTTTTGGGCAACACATGCCGGAGCAGAATTGGATTTGCTTGTAGTAAGGGGCAGAAAAAGACTTGGTTTTGAATTTAAAAGGACAACCGCACCTAAAATCACGCCATCTATAATCTCCGCAAAAAAGGATTTGAAGCTTGATGAATTGACGGTAGTATTTTATGGCAATACATCGTTTTTTCTGGCAGAGGGAGTCAGGGCGGTTGGCTCTGAAAATATTATTAAAGACATAAAGCCGTTGGCATGACTTCGTTGCACTCAGAATGTAAATAAGTAAAGACTGTCACCGAACTATGAAAAACATTAAAATTGATGGGAAAAATTATCAGGTGCAGGATAATATAACAGTGCTTAAAGCATGTGAATCCGCAGGGATTGATATCCCGACGCTCTGTTTTGTTGAAGGTATTTCCGAAGAAGCCTCCTGTTCAATATGTATGGTTGAAGTAAAAAATGCAAAAACATTGTTAAGGTCATGTGTTACTAAGGTTACTGAAGGGATGGAGATATTTACTGGGACACCAAGAGTGATGGAAGCAAGGAAAATGAACCTTGAGTTAATACTTGCAAATCATCCGCTGGATTGTATGACCTGCGACAGGGATGGGGATTGTTTGTTACAGGACCTTGCATATAAATTTGAAATAAAGAAAAGCAGGTTTCTCTCATTGAATAAAGTATCAGGGCTGAAACAGGAAACTTCCTGGGATACAAATCCTTTTATCCAGTTTGACCCTGACAAATGCATTCTCTGTGCCAGGTGCGTTAACACCTGTGCAAACCAGGCAGTGACAGAAGCAATATGTATTTCAATGAGAGGACACAGTTCTGCTGTTTCAACACCGTTTAATGACCCACTGGAAAAAACAATCTGCCAGTTCTGTGCTGAGTGCGTGCAGTCCTGTCCTGTGGGAGCATTGATAGAAAAACCGCGCATCGGGAAAGGGAAAATAAAGGATTTAATACAGACGGATACAGTGTGTGCTTATTGCGGTGTTGGATGTAATCTCAAGTTGTACAGGGACAAAAAGAACAATCTTGTAATGGCGAATGGTAAGGAAGGCAATAAAATAAATAATGGAAGGATATGCGTGAAGGGTAAATTCGGGTATGAATATGTTAACAGTCCGGATAGATTAACCAAGCCATTGATTAGAGAAAACGGTGAATTTAAAGAAACAACATGGGATGAGGCAATAAAATATACTGCAAAAAGATTAAAAGAAATTAAAGAGAAATATGGTCCTGATTCAATCGGGGTTTTAGGTTCTTCAAAATGCACAAACGAAGATAATTATTTAGTGCAGAAATTTGCCCGTGCAGTGCTCGGGACAAACAATGTAGATAACTGTGCGAGGTTATGTCACTCATCAACGGTTGTGGGGCTGGGAATATCGTTCGGTGCGGGTGCTGCGACAAATTCAATTAATGATATAAAAGATTCAGACGTAATGTTCGTCATAGGTTCTAATATGGCAGAGACACATCCGGTTATCGCCCAGATAGTCAAGGAACATCAAAAAAATAATAAAGCAAAACTCATTGTCTGTGACCCGCGGTATGTCGGACTTGCAAAATATGCCGATGTTTTCATCCAGCATACTCCCGGGACAGATGTTGCTTTGCTCAATGGAATAATGAATGTTATACTGACTGAAGGTATTGAAAACAGGGATTTTATAGAACAGCATACCGAAGGACTTGAAGAAGTAAAAAAAGTGATTTTGAAATATGACCTGGAAACTGTAAGTAAGATTACGAATGTAGATAAAGATATAATAAGACAGGCAGGGCTAATCATAGGTAAGGCAGAGAATATGATGATTTTCTTTACGATGGGTATAACACAGCACACAACAGGCGTTGATAATGTTCTGTCAGTTGCTAACCTTAATATGTTGACGGGGAATGTAGGAAGACTGGGTGTAGGTGTTATGCCTTTGCGCGGGCAGGCAAATGTTCAGGGTGCATGCGATATGGGAGTTCTTCCAAATGTATTTACAGGATACCGAAAAGTTGATGACCCGGCAGTAAGAGAAAAATTTGAGAATGACTGGGGTGTGAAACTGCCGGATAAACCGGGAAGTCCTGTGACAGAATTTGCAGGGAAATCATTAAAAGGAGAAATGAAAGCAGTGTATGCTATGGGTGAAAATCCTTTAATGACTGAAGCAGATATTTCTCATGTAAAAGAGGGTTTTGAAAAACTTGAGTTTCTTGCTGTCCAGGATATATTCCTTTCTGAGACAGCAAAACTTGCTGATGT
>MNXB01000009.1 GCA_001871125.1 Elusimicrobia bacterium CG1_02_37_114 | reverse complement strand
AGCCTTATTGATAAAGGAAAATATCCTGCAAAAGTTGAAGCGACTATGGACAGGAAGGAAGCATTGAAAGGAGCAAATGCAGTTATCTGTACAATTCTTCAGGGTGGGACAGATGTTTGGAGATATGACATTGAAATTCCAAAAAAATATGGTATTAATACCAATATAGGAGATACCCGGGGGCCCAGTGGAATATTCAGAGCAGTACGAACCATACCTGTAATGCTTAGTATATGTCGCGATATGGAGCGATACTGTCCTGATGCAATTCTACTCAATTATACAAACCCGATGGCAATGTTATGTCATGCCATGCAAAGAAAGACCCGTATTCGGGTTACCGGATTATGTCACAGTGTTCAGGGAACAGCAACGATGCTTGCTAACTGGATTAATACTTCAATGGACCGGATAACTTATGTATGTGCCGGTATAAATCATTTAGCATGGTTTATTGAATTCAAGAAAAACGGTAAGGATGCCTACCCTTTGATTCGTAAAGCGATAATGAAGAAAAAAGAAATTTATATGGAGGAAATCGTCCGCAATGAACTATTCCTTCATTTAGGCTATTATGTAACTGAATCCAGCGGGCACAATTCAGAATACAACTGGTGGTTTCGTAAACGGCCTGACCTTATTAAAAAATACTGTACCCATGGGACTGGCTGGAACCCGGGTAAATATGCTTTTATTTTAAATGAATATTTAAAAACTGAAAAAACCTGGAAAAATGAAATACAAAAATGGTTTAAACAGGGTGCACCTATGAGTCTTGAAAGAGGACATGAATTTGCTGCATATATTATCAATGCCTTCTGCGGAGGAGAACCGTACATATTCAACGGCAATGTCCCGAACACAGGAATAATAACCAACCTACCGTATGGGGCATGTGTAGAAGTGCCTGTTTTAGCAAACAAACGCGGGTTTAACCCGATTTATGTCGGTGCTTTACCTCCGCAATGTGCTACCCTTGATTATATAAACATATCAGTTGAACAAATGGCTGTAGAATCTATACTTACCGGCGATGCAACACTCCTCTTTCAATCTATTGCATATGACCCGCTTACCGCTGCTGTGCTTTCTCTTGCTGAAATTAAGAAAATGGTAGGCGAGATGATGTTAAAGAACCGAAAGTATATGCCCCAGTTCAAAAATATTAAAAGCCTAAAGGCTTAATTCCATAATGTGCATATGCATGTTCCATAATTTTACGGAGGTAACAGAAAAATGAAATTGTGGGGGAAAGAATTTTCTAAAGATGCATTATTAAAAAAAGTGGGAGATATATCCCAGATTGGCGGAGTAAAATTATATGAGTTAAAAGAGGGCAACCAGAAGGGAGTAGATGCAATTGATTTCCGGACCGCTGCAGGTTTTAACTTTACTGTTCTTCCCGGCAGGGGTATGGATATATCTTATGCCGAATACAGAGGCATTCCTTTATGCTGGCGTTCTTCTACGGGTGATGTAGCGAGTGCTTATTTTGAGCCGGAAGAAAAAAACTGGTTGAGAAGTTTTTTTGGCGGGTTACTCACCACCTGTGGTTTGACTTATTGTGGTGCACCGTGTATTGATATGGATAAAAAACTCGGTCTGCACGGGAGAGTATCTAATATACCGGCAAAAAATGTGTATGCAGATGGCGGGTGGGAGAAAGACGATTATATTTTCTGGGCACAGGGTAAAGTTCGTGAGACAACGGTTTTTGGAGAAAATATTTGTCTTGAGAGAAAAATATGGACTAAATTAGGCGAAAATAGACTTTTTATTGAAGACACAGTGGAAAATCTGGGTTATTCGGATACTGAGCATATGATACTTTATCATTTTAATATCGGATTTCCTATTGTTGATGCTGGCTCAAAATTAATCTGTCCTTCTGTTGAATTGAAGCCGCGCGACAGGGAAGCAGAACAGGACAAAGAGAATTGGTCAAGTTTCACTTCACCTGTGGCAGGATACAAAGAAAAATGTTATTATCACAGAATGAAACCCGATAAAAAAGGTTATGTAAAAGCATCTATAGAAAATAAAAAACTAAAACTCGGAGTCTATATTAAATACATAATAGACCAGTTACCTTATTTCACAGAATGGAAAATGATGGGAGAAGGAATATATGTTGTCGGCATGGAACCCGGTAACTGTCTTGTGAAAGGGAGAGATAAAGAGAGAAAAGAAGGAAGATTGCAATTTTTGAAACCTGGTGAGATACGCAAATACCGGATTGAAGTAGGAATAGAAGAAATAAAATAACGAGGCTAAAGCCTCTACTCCAGGAGTAGACCCTTTAGGGTCGTTACCAGGAATATTGAAATTCATAGGCTTTAAGATAAACAAGGGAGGCAGGTATTGTGTTACAAAAAAAAGAAGTGGAATCAGCACAAAAAAGGGCAATGGAATATCTTAAAAAAGCAGGTATAGTTATCACAGAGGAAGAAAAGGAAAAGATTGAAGTAGC
Organism: Elusimicrobia bacterium CG1_02_37_114; assembly: GCA_001871125.1. Taxonomy (GTDB): domain Bacteria; phylum Elusimicrobiota; class Endomicrobiia; order CG1-02-37-114; family CG1-02-37-114; genus CG1-02-37-114. The sequence goes on along the minus strand of MNXB01000009.1, from coordinate 13,238 downwards.
GGATTTGGGTTTAGGAGAGTTAGAACAGACAGGTTTGGAAATTCTTGTCTATGTAAATACCGACAGATGTTGTGCAAAAGAACTCGTCCTGTTTCCTCATCAGACCTGTCCGGAGCATCGCCATCCGCCGGTGGAAGGTGATTTGGGCAAAGAAGAGACATTCCGCTGTCGCTGGGGTAAAATTTATCTCTATGTTCCCGGAGAACCGACACCTGACCCAAAAGCAAAATCTCCCAAAGGAAGAGAGAAATATTATACTGTCTGGCATGAAATTGAACTCAATCCCGGTGAACAATGGACATTACCTCCGGACACCCTGCACTGGTTTCAATCAGGTGATAAAGGTGCAATAGTGTCGGAATTCTCTACCAAATCCAGGGATGAGTCTGACATATTTACAGACCCTGAAATACAGCGGACAACAAAAATCAAATGATTATGAAACCAATTGATATAGTTGTTGCAGGACATATTTGTTTAGATATTATCCCTAAATTTGGTGAATCAAAAGTGAAAACGCTGGATAAAATTCTAATTCCCGGTAAACTTGTCAATGTATTTGAACCAGCAATATCTACAGGGGGATCTGTATCAAATACCGGCCTGGCACTGTTTAAGTTGGGTGCCAAGATAGAGTTTATGGCAAAAGTCGGTGACGATTTGTTCGGCAATGCTATTGTTGACATAATGAGACAAAAAACAGGACTGAAAGTAGAAGGAATGAGCAGAGTAAAAGGCGAATTTACTTCATATACTATTGTTATAGCCCCGCCCGGTATTGACCGTGTTTTTTTACACAGTCCCGGGACAAATAACACTTTTGGATACGACGATATAAATTTTGAAGTGGTTAAAAAAGCAAAGATATTTCACCTTGGTTATCCGCCATTGATGCGTAAGTTGTATTTGAACGACGGAAAAGAGTTAATTAAGATATATAAAAAAGTCAAAGAGGTTGACGCGACCACTTCATTGGACCTTTCGCTTCCTGACCCTAACAGTGAATCAGGTAAGGTAAATTGGGACAGGATTCTCAAAGAACTCTTACCTTATGTAGATATATTCCTTCCCAGCATTGAAGAATCATGTTTTATGGTTAATAAATCCCTTTACCAGTCAGTTAAACAACGAGCAGGGACAAATGATACAGTTGATTATTTCTCAGCAAAGGATTATACTTCTCTTTCAGACATTTTCTTTGAATACGGAGCGAAAATCGTTTCATTGAAAAGTGGCCATCGGGGTTTATATCTGAGGACTCAAAACAAAACTGTCTTAAATAAAATGGGTTATGCTAAACCGAAAGATATAAATAACTGGTCTGACCGTGAACTATGGGCGTCTGTTTATCATGTAGAAAAAATAGCAAGCGCCACCGGTTCCGGTGATTCAGCGGTTGCAGGTTTCTTAATGGCATTTCTAAGAGGAAAGAGTATTGAAGAAACAATAAAATGCGCCAATGCAGCAGGTGCACAGAACCTGCGTGCATATGATGCAGTGAGCGGGACAGGAACATGGGATGAAATTCAAGAGATGATAAAGGATAAGAAAACAAGATCTGTTGAAATGAGAATAGATACACCCGGCTGGTGGTGGGATAAAGTTTCAAAAATATGGATGGGTCCGAGAGATAAGGGAGCGAGTAAAGAGTGAAAAGCAATAAATTTGAAATTCCTAAGAAAATGAAAGCAGTGGTGATGTCAAAAACCGGTCTGGAAAATCTTAAAGTGGAAGAAGTGGATGTCCCCCAGATAAATAAAAATCAAATACTTGTCCGTGTTGATGCATGTACTATTTGCCCTTCAACATTAAAACTTTTAATTCAGGGTTCGGAACACACGTTTCTTAACGGGTGGGATATCAGTAAATACCCAATCATATTAGGTGATGAAGGTGCTGTCACTGCAGTAAAAATTGGCGAAAACCTGAAAGGTAAATACAAGGTAGGCGAAAAACTTTCTGTCAATCCGGCAGTTGACCATGAACCTGTTAATTACAGAGAACGGTATCGTGCTCCCGAGTTAATGAAAAAATTGGCAGTAGGATATACCTTAGGCGGACATTTAGCAGAATATCTGCTTGTCAGAGAAGAAGTACTGGAAGCAAACTGTCTGATTAAGTTGCTTTCCCAGGAAATGGGATACTATGAAATTTCTTTGGGAGAACCTCTTTCCTGCGTCGTATCTTCACAGGACCATCATCTGCATTTTGTTATAGAACCCAGAGCAGGAGAAAGGGTGCCTAAAAAAGGGCTCCTTAAAGGCGGTGTCACCGCAGTTTTTGGTGCAGGGGTAATGGGAAGGTTACACGTTGAACTTGCCATAACCTACCGTCCGAGAAAAATTGTCGTGTTTGACATTGACCCGGAGAAATTCCAGTGGATAGAGAAATATTTAGGTAAACGCGCCAAAAAAGAAGGAATAGACATTCACTGTGAATTAACGGATAAAGAAAAAATTCAGGAAACCCTGTACAAACTTACAGGACAAGACTATGCCGATGATATTATTGACGCGACAGGCATTGCCGGTGTGCAGGAGATGGCATTCAGACTTGCCGGTAAAGGCAGTGTGTTCAATTCGTTTGGTGGGTTGAAATCAGGCGAAAGTGTAGTCGGAGTGGATATGCGTAAGGTGCATTATGATGAGTCTATAATTACCGGTTCCAGCGGCGGAAACTGGGCAGATATGCGCAGGAGCCTGGAACTTGTAAGCAGAGGTAGTTTCCGGTTGGGGAAATATATCAGGTTAGTCGGTGATTTAGACGATGCGATTGAATTCTTAAATCTGGTGAACCAGAGAAAAATTGACGGTAAAGCAATTGTTTATCCGCATACTAAAGTAGACAAGCCTGTAAATGTTGAAGATGAATGGACAAGACAGAAAGAAATAGAGTTCTTAAATAATCATTTGTAGCGTCCAGTTTTAACTGGACGATTTCTTGGAAATAAATAATGAAAAACAATCAGAAAATTTTTGTTGGAATTGGAAGCGGGGCTATACAGTTAGGTTTATGGGCATACCAGGCTAACCTTGCAGGGATGAAGATTATCCTATGTGACGTTGACCCTGAAAGAATAAATCAGATTAGAAAAAACAAAAATTGCTATCATATAAACATTGCTCATTTTGACAGGATTGTTTCAGTAAAAATCGGTCCGGTTGAAATTTACAATATAAGTATTCCGGAAGAACGCAATAGAGTTATTGGTTATATAGGTAAAGCCAATGATATTGTCACAGCAGTTCCCAGCACTTCCATTTATGAAAAAGGTATTAGTGACCTCTTAAAAGAGGGGTTACTCCTCAGGAATAAAAATTCTCCGGTTATAGTCTATGCGTCAGAAAATCAAATCCGGGCAGCCCGCACTTTGGAAAAATTAGTATTTCCTTCCGGAGGAACACCGCCATTCGTCCAGTTCTGCGACACGGTAATCGCCAGGATGGGTGGAGTGCAATCTGATATGAAATTGATAAAGAAACTTGAACTTCAACCAATGACATCAGGGGATAAAGAGGCAATGTTAGTTGAAGATTTTGATAAGATTATTGTAGAAAAAGAATATCTATCAAGAAAATATTCGTTTGAAACAGAATTCTCAAGATTTCATTCTACAGACGATATAGGTCTATATGAAGAAAATAAACTTTTCGGCCATAATGCTGTCCACTCTTTGTTAGGATTTATAGGTAAACTTAAAGGTTACACTTTTATGTCACAATACAACGGTGATTCGGATTTCGGTTATATTGGCGTGGATGCCCTGCGCGAAGAAACAGGTAGATGGTCTAAGATGAAATATAAAAGTTCAAAAGAAGAAATAGTAACCGAAAATGGCTATGAATCCTGGGTTGTCCAGCTCTGCAGTCGTATTGTGAATCCTTTTCTTTTTGATTTAGTTGACCGCATTATTCGTGACCCTGAAAGAAAACTCGGCTGGGACGACAGGCTTATTAGTATTATGCGTAATTCATTCTCGGTGGGAGTTGTCCCTAAGAGATATGCTCTTGGAGTTGCCTCCGCTCTTCTGTATCAAAAGAATCTGACCAAACAAAAAGCCCTGGCTATATTAGAAAACCTCTGGGTTAAAAGTGATAAACAAAAAGGAAAAATTATAAAACTTGTAGGAGACGCTTTTGAAATAGTCCAAGGATGGAAGACAAGTCCATATAAGAGTTTGTGGCAATATATAGGGGTCAGGTCTCAACATTCAACAAAACAATCCAATGACTACGCGTGAACGGTTCAATAAAGTATTTCACTGGCAGAAACCGGACAAAGTACCTAACATGGACTTTGGCTACTGGGATGAGACTATAATTGAATGGCACAAGCAGGGGTTGCCGGAGAATATAAAAACCAATCAGGACGTAGAAAAACATCTTGGTCTTGAGGGAGCTGAAATTATTCCCACGTTGCCGATTATTAATGGTTTATATCCGGGATTTGAGCATAAAGTTCTTGAAGATAAAGGTGCGCATCAAGTTATACAGGATGGGGCAGGAAATATATGTGAAATTTCTAAAGAGAGTACTTCCATACCGCGATATATAAAGTATGGACTGGAAACAAAAAAAGATTGGGAGATATATAAAAGAGAACGGCTTGATTATAAACGGGAAGACCGTATAGGTGACGTAAGGAAGGTTGTTGAAGAAGCGCACTCCTCCGGCATGCCGGTTCGTTTTTATGCCGGGTCATTATATGGCTGACTTAGAGACTGGATGGGTGTAGAGAATTTATCCATTGCCATAATGACTGAAAAGGAATGGGTTGAGGAGATGATGGAACACCTGACACAGATGACTCTATACCTTATAGAAAAATCCCTGCCGGGTATACCAGGTATAGATGTGGATATGGCATGGTGGTGGGAAGACATGTGTTACAACCACGGGCCGCTCGTATCACCGAAAATTTTTGAAGAATTGATGGTGCCACGCTATAAGCGGATTACAGATACTCTGAAAAAGCATAATGTTGATATCAATGTACTGGACTGTGACGGAAGAATTTATGAACTTGTCCCCGGCTGGCTAAAAGGCGGAATAAACTGTATGTTCCCGATAGAGGCTGCACATACAGACCCGCTGAAATTGCGTGAAGAATACGGTAGAGATGTTTTATTGTTCGGAGGAGTGAATAAAATACAGTTAGCAAGAGGCAGGGATGCTATTGACAGGGAAATGGCACGCCTGCGCCCCCTTGTAGAAAAAGGGGGATATATTCCTACAGTTGACCACAGGGTCCCGCCGGATGTCTCTTTTGAAAATTACCTGTATTATCTTGATAAGAAAAAATCAATATTATAGGGGTCAGGTCTTCCCAAAGGGACCTACTCGGCAACATTCAACAAAAAATGATTAAAAAAATCAGAACTCTATCGGTTTCCGTCAAACAAATGCGTGAACTTGACCGCAGGGCAATTGAAGATTATGGAATACCTTCAATTGTGCTTATGGACAATGCAGGAAGAGTTGTCTCCGAGACAGTCATAAAATATTTTCCAAGAGTGAAGAATATTGCAATTTTCTGTGGCAGTGGCAACAACGGCGGTGACGGGTTTGTTGCAGGAAGATACCTGTTCAATAAAGATAGAAAGGTGAGTTTGTTCCTTATAAAGAAACCTTCAGAAATAACCGGCGACCCGGCAATAAACCTGAAAATCCTGCAGAAATTAGGAATAACTCCCCTCACCCTGAACACATTCGTTTCACTCAGTGCAGGTTCCATGAAGGGTCTCCCCTACGATCTCCTCATAGATGCTCTTTTAGGTACAGGCACAAAAGGTGAAATCAAAGGTATATATGCAGATACGATAAGTTTAATAAACAGTGCCGGAAAACCTGTTGTTGCTGTAGATGTCCCTTCGGGGCTGGATGCGGATACGGGTAAACCTTTAGGCAGTTGCATAAAAGCAAAGATTACTGTTACAATGGCACGAATGAAAAAAGGTTTTTTGAAAAAAACAGCAAGAAAATATACAGGTAAAATTATAGTCGCTGACATAGGCATACCGTAAATGACAGATTTTCATATCCAGTGGCACATTACAGATGCATGTAACTTGAGATGTATTGACTGCTACCAGGAAAACCACACTACCTCAAACGACTTAAATATTACACAACTTAAATCAGTCTGCGACAATATTATCTCTGCGATGGCTATATGGAAAAGAAGAGCAACAATAGCACTTACCGGCGGTGAACCGCTGCTTAAAAAAGAGTTGTGGGATGTTATAGAATATTTAAACTCTTCCGAATATGTTCATGAACTGAGTATCATAACGAACGGTACTTTCATTGATAACTTTATTCCAAAACTGAAAGAGTATAAGAAACTTAATAAAATATATATTTCTCTTGATGGTGTTACGGTGGGGACCAATGACCTTGTGCGTGGCGAAGGGACATTCAAGAAAACCGTGGACAATATAAAAATCCTGATGACAAACGATATACCTGTTACAATAATGTACACGGTTTTAAGACACAATTTTTATGAAGCGAAATTAATGCATGAATTTGCCAAAAATCTTAAAGTTGACGGGTATATAGTTGAAAGGTTTATACCGTTAGGTCAGGGGAGAAAGATAATTGATGAGGTCATCTCGGGTGAGCAGATTGAGGATTTATTCAAGCATATAATTAATTTATGCGACTCAGAATATTCTCCCGGGGAAGTGATAAAATACCATGCGTTAATGGTAAAATTTAACCATGTCCGCCCCGGCTATCCTGATTCCTGTTTCGGTGCGGAGTGCATAGTCGGGAGGGATGGGATGGCTGTTTTACCCGACGGCACCGTCCTGCCGTGCAGAAGGTTTAATATGCCTCTTGGCAATATTCTGGAAAAGTCGCTTGACGATATATGGTCACATTCAGAAGTGTTAGAGAACCTGCGGGATAAAAAAAATATTAAAGGTAAATGCGGTAGTTGTGAAATAAAAGAATGTATTGGCTGCCGAGCAATGACATACGCGCTCACCGGCGATTATTTACAGGAAGACCCCCACTGTTATTTGTAATTATGATGACGGGAAGGTTATTGTGGCGGTGGTTCCCTGATTTTTTCCTTTGCTCTCTACTTTAAGCGTGCCTTTATGTTCCCGTATTATATTGCTACATATCCATAAACCCAGTCCGTTACCATTTTTTTTCGTGGTAAAGAACGGGTCAAAAATCTTTTTTATTGTATCTTTTTCCATACCTATTCCATTATCAGTAAATTTCACATCTAAAAATTGCCTCCCGTTTTTATTTGTTCTATTGGATACCTCTATTTCTAATATTCCACCTCCAGGCATGGACTGGATAGAGTTTAGAATGATATTGAAAAATACCTGTTTAATGTGTTGTGGACTGGCTTTTACTGTGGATAGATTCTTCTCGTATTTTTCAGTTATTTTTATATCGCTTTTTAAAATTTCATGTTTGGTTAAGTCTATCATAGATTTAATTGTCTCAGTAATGCCTATCTGTTCAAAATTGTATTGATACTGTCTGGCATAATTTAGAATATTTCTGGTAAAATTCGTACAGACGTTTACTGCATTTTCTATCTCTTTGATTTCATCTTTTAAAGTGGCATCAATATCCAGAGTTTTTTTCAAATCTTCAAATATCATTTGAGTATTGCCTTTTATAATAGTCAGGGAATTATTCAATTCATGAGCCAGACTGTTTACAATAAGTCCCAGTTCAGAAGTCTTTTGAGACTGGAGTAACTTTTCATGGGTTTCTTTTAATTCTATATTCTGGTCCACGATTTTCTTAAAACCTATCGTTATCAGCAGTAAAGTTCCGACTCTAACCGTTAGCCAAATCAGACCAAAAGGTTGTGGGACAGAAGATTCTATTTTTAGCAGATAAAAAATTGTATAAGATATCCCGGCAGCAACTGCTATAATAACCGTTTCATTCCAGTCACATACTAAACAAAATGCTGTGAGCGGTAAAAGATACATTACCCAGAGTTCTGATTTATACCCGCCCGTAAGATAGACAAGCAATGAAATAGACAAAATATTTGCAGAGATGATGAAAATTTTATTTATACTTGACGATTCTTTAAGAAGCATCAGTTTTGTGCTTGTGATATTGAATACAATGAGGAATAAAGTTATGGCTAAGAATGGTATAAAAACTTCCGGTTGAGGCGGGTTCCAGACCAGGATAAATGTCCAGATAAGACTGCCCAAAATCCCCAGAAAAACGTAATGAATCTTTAATAATCCCTCTGTCATCGTACTGAAAGTTCTATCTGTAGTATCCATTATTATAGATTTCTCAGTCTGCTTTGTTTTATTCCGAGTAATTCCGCTGCTTTCCCTTCATTACCGTTCGTCTTGTGTAATGTCATCCTCATAAGTTCTCTACAGAAATCCGAGACAGCTTTATCCAGACTAAAATTATCACAGAGCAGTTTATCCTTTGTTTCCTCTATACACATTTGTATATCTATTGGAAGGTTTCCGTATGGGACCCTCTCCTGTCTGAATATCTCCGTAACTAATGTATTTATTTCATTTGCATTAAAAGGTTTAATAAAATATTCATGGACACCCAACCGCATTGATTCAACAGCAGTTTTTATAGTTTCCACACATGTAACTATAACCACAGGAATATTTTTATTAATGGTTTTTATTATTCGTAGAGTCGTTAAACCGTCTATCCCCGGTAGTTTTATATCCAGGAAAACCAAATCCGGGAGTATTTTCTTAATTAATTCTATTGCTTCTTCTCCGGTTTTTGTTGTAGCTACGATATACTCATCTTCCAAACATATTTTAAATGATTCTAAAACACCTCTTTCATCATCAATTACCAGTATCATTTTTTTGCTCATTGACAATATTCTCCTGAAAAATTAAAATTAACGAGGCTAAAGCCTCTACTCCAGAAAGCCCGATGAATCGGGCAACTCCAGGGATTCCCCAATTTATTGGGGGTTATAATTTCCTTGCTTCCAGGAATAGACCCCTTAGGGTCGTTAAACCTCTCCGCACCTTTGTATATGTAGCAAATCTTCTGCCAGGTTCTCAAGAAAATTGAATAAATACGATCGCAACACTATAACAGTATGATTTATCACATAAAAAATAATATGTTTATATTTTTTTATACTTTGAAAATAGGTGGTGAGACTGCACAAAATTAAATAATATAGCACATTTTATTATGCAGAATTATCTACCGGCAGTCTGATAATGAATAGTGTTCCTGTGCCATCAGGCAAGATAGGGCTTTTTACTTCAATAGTCCCTTTATGGTCTTTGACTATTTTGCGGCTTATTGACAATCCCAACCCTGTCCCGCCTTCCTTAGTAGTAAAGAAAGGATTAAACAGGCTGTTCATGTGTTCTTTAGGTATCCCGCATCCAGTATCCTCAAACTCTATTTCTACAAATTTATCCTCTCCCTTGAGGGGAGAGGCGACCCACCGCGGGTCGGGTGAGGGTGTAGCATTTGTCCTGATGGACAGTTTTCCTCCATATGTCATTGATTGGACTGCATTCAAAATAACATTCATAAAAACTTGTCTCAATTGCTCTCCATTTCCGGATATTTTTGGTATATTTCTGAATTCCCTGGATACTTTAACTTTATATCTTGAAATCTCACTGCTAAGCAGGACCAATAGACCATTAATAGTTTCTTCAATATTTATCTGTTGTATTTCTGTTTTTGACCTTTTGCTATAATTTAAAAGTTCCGAGAGGAAATTTTCCAATCTTTCCACTTCTTTCGGGACAATATCATTAAACTTTTGTATAAATTCTTTGCTTTCATATTTTTGAGGCAGTAACTGTGTAAATGTTTTAATTGACACCAGAGGATTTCTTATTTCATGTGCTATGCTGGATGCCAATGTCCCCAATGCCACTAATTTGTCAGATTGATGGAGACTTTTTTCTAATTCACTCTGCTCTTCATATAACTTAGCATTTTCAATGGCAACCGATGCCTGGTTTGCCACAGTTGTAAGAAGCGCTATATCGTTACTGCTGTACATATCCTCAGACATTTTACTGCCTAAGTTAAAAATACCTATAAGTTCATTTTTATATATTATCGGGACTGCTAAAGAAATACCCTGTTTTTTTAAATTTGTTAAAGTTTCAACTATTTTTTTATATTCGTCTTCTTTGTTTGAAAACCTGCCAGATTCTAGATTGAATTCAAACTCTTCTCGTATAAATACTGTTTTATTTCTCTTTAGCCATTCTACCAGATAGTCGTCCTGAAATTTTTCGTTTTTATCATCCAGAAGCATAATATATCCCTTATCAATATGCATAATATCAGTCACCTTATTTACAATCAGGTTTAACAGTGTATTCAAATCCAGTATAGATGTTAAAGCACTGCTGAAATCTCTCAGAGTTTTAGAATAGTCATACTTATCTTTGAAAAATATTTTATCTACTGCTAACTGAATATTATTTTTCAATGGTGAAAAAGTAATAGCAATGACCATTGCAGCCAGACCGTTTATCAGCAAAGACCCCTGTGCAAAAGTAGTTCCAAAAATCCAGTAGAAAATTCCTACTATAAGCGCATAAATAACCGTAATAGATGCAGTCAGTGAACCATAAACAATACCTTTTTTGATGATAATTTCAATATCCATCAACTGATACTGCACAATAGCATATGCAACTATTGCGATATATGCCACAGTACTGAATCCACCGATAGGGTATATTTTTATACCCAATCCAAATAGTGTATTTGGTAACATTCCAAAAACTATTCCAATCGTAGCAGCTATAAAGAAATATCTCAATTGATTTTTTTCACGGATTAATTTTGTTTTTTTGTAACTTCTCAATATAAAAACTAATCCATAAAATGTCCAAAATAAAAGATTTAACAATGAAAGTCCGTACAATAGTCCAATTTTGGGAGAATATGCAAATTCTCTTCTTACTAACTCAGTTACAAAATAGCCCGTAAAGTTAATAACAACAAATACAAATGAGATAATATATGATATATATATTAATTTTCTGTTTTTATCAGTATTTTTAGTCAAAGCCGACATAAAATGAAAAATTGTTGCAGGAAGAAATAAATATCCAACACGAAATATTTTTGTCCAGAACATTGCTACTGATTCTGTTTTTGCAATGTTTAATATTAAAACAGAAAGTGTCCAAAAGGCACAACAAATACTCATTATAGAAAAGGTCTTGTTTATTTCGCTGTTCTTGTTTTTTTGATAGACAAACCCTGCTAAAACTAAATGTATTATTGTAGCTAAAACCCACGAAAAGGAATGTGGATTTTTTTGAATAACAAAATAACCGCCTAAGATGAGAATAGTAGCGATAAAATAAATAGAACTTTTCTTAATTAAATTAACAAAATACATACCAATATTATATCAAAAAAATAATAAAATTCCTTATTATTTTTAAAGAGATGGGAGACGGTAAGTAGAAGCTCTATCATTACCGCTTAGATTGATTACTATAGGAGAGATTCTATCCCATAATCTAACATTGTTTTTATTCCACAATTCTAACAACCCTTTTACTCTTTTAAAAGCATTTTCATAGGAATATACTTCCTTATATGCCCGGATATAGCCATTTTGTAATATGTCAGGAGACATTAGTTTTGGCTTAAAACAAACAAAAGTAGCATCATATTTTTCCCAATTTCGGTGCAGTATTCTGTTTTCTTGTTCCAACCTGTTGTATAATTTTGTTCCAGGGAATGGAGTAAGTATGTGAAAAACTACTGATTCTATATTGGTTTGATTGATGAATTTCGCTGTATTTTCAAAAACAGATTCATTATCAGTATCATTTCCGAATATAAATGACCCCAGTATCCCTATCCCATACGATTGTATTTTCTCAATATTCTTAGCATAATCGTCAATATTGTTTGAAAAACTTTTATTCATATTTTCTATGGCAACTTTTGAAATAGATTCAAACCCAAGGAATACGTTTCTGCAACCACTTTTTGCCAAGAGTTCCAATAATTCATCATCTTCTGCTATATTTGTTGTGGCCTGACAATAATAATATATCTTATAAGGTAAAAGTCTTTTCAAAATTTCTTTTGTTCTTTTCTTATTTGCGATAAAATTATCATCTACGAAGAAAAACCCTTTTTTTTCTATGTTTAACAATGTTTCTACTTCTTTTATCACCTTATCTACTGATTTGTATCTATACTTATTTCCCAGGAAACTTTTAACACTGCAGAATTCACAGTCATAAGGACATCCCCGGGAAGTTTGTAGTACATGGTAGCTATAAAAATTATTTTTCAACAAATCCCACCTCGGGATAGGTTGATTTTCTAAGTCTGATTTTCCCTGTGAACTATAGAATTTTTTTAGTTTACCGGTTTTACAATCGTTAATTACATCAGCCCACACATTTTCTGCTTCACCTATAACCACACTATCAGCGTGCTGAATCGCTTCATCAGGTAGTATTGAAGGATGAATTCCTCCTAAAATCACCCTTACCCCTATTTTTCTGAATTCATCAGCAATTTCATAAGCACGAGTGGCGAGAAAAGTAGGTGCAGTGATACCCACTAAGTCTGTATTGTCTTCAAAATTAATGTCTTCTATGTTTTCATCTATAATTTCTGTTTCTACGTCAGAAGGGGTTAAACCCGCTAATGTTGGCAGGGCAAGATAAGTTGAGGTATATTTCTTTACACCAAATAAAAATGAAGTAAATCGGCCATCCCAGTGTTCTCTATGATTTTCTATTGCTGGTTTTTTAGGTGAAATTAATTTGAGTTTCAAGAAAATCCACCTCCTTTGTTTATATCCTACCTGTATTTGATAGTGCTGAGATAAATTGATTCATCACTTTCTGTGGCATAAGAAAAGTGACCTGGTTATCTGTGTAACATTTACGATATAATTCAAGAAAACACTGATAAAACTTTTCTTTTGGCAGTTTAGTAGGCAGGACTGAATGAACAAAATCAAATAGTTCATAGTTATTTGTTGTCAGTTCATTAAACTTTTCTCTGTAAAGGTCTGTCCCCGGTAGAGGAGTCAGAACAGTAAACACGGGTTGAGTTAAATTCATTTTTAGGACATATTCTGCCAGTGCATTAAAATCTTCTTCGGTGTAGTTGGGATTAACTATAAAATAACCCGCAATTTCCACATTATTTTTCTGCAGAATGCGGATTGCGGATTCGTTGTTTTTCACAGTATTACTTTTATTTAATTCTTTTAATTCCTTG
>MNXB01000017.1 GCA_001871125.1 Elusimicrobia bacterium CG1_02_37_114 | reverse complement strand
TTTAAAAATAGAAATAGGATCAAAAGAATCTCTGCCACCTTTTTTGTAGTGAGGTTCAACTAAAGGATAGATAAAAGAAAGATCAATTTTATCAAAAAGTAATTTCATAGGGTCATTAGCAAATTTAATGTTAGCTTCATACATAGCGAAAGATAATTGTTTATTAATTTTCATGGACATTGATTTGTACCTCCGTAGATACATTTTACAAAATTATGGGGGTATAAGTAAAATTTTGAATTATTAAAATAACGACGACAGAGGGTGTTTTTTAACACCCTCATATAGTTTCGGGGGTTCCTGATTCAGGCATTGCTCATGCCATAGGATATGCAATGGAATCCGGTAAACCATTCAGACGGGCATTGGTTAAATATACTCCCGGATACGGCAGGAGTTACACCCCGCCGTCACAGGAAACACGTGACCTCGTAGCCAAAATGAAACTTATCCCTATTGCAGACATTATTAAAGGCAACCGAATTGTAATATGTGAAGATTCTATAGTGAGGGGTACTCAGCTTAAGAATTTTACTATAAAGAAGTTACGAAATGCCGGCGTCAGAGAAATTCATGTAAGACCCGCATGTCCACCCTTAATGTTTCCCTGCAGGTTCAATCTATCTACGAGGAGCGCACATGAACTTGCTGCCCGGAAGGCTATTCGGGAACTTGAGGGCAGCGATATTGAAAATGTTACAGAATACACAGACCGTAAAACTGAAAAATACAAGAAGATGGTGGAATGGATTTCTAAAGATTTAGATGTTACCACGATTAGATATCAGAGTATAGACGATATGATAAAATCTATCGGGCTTCCAAGGGAGAAGTTATGTCTCTACTGCTGGACAGGTGAATCTCCAAATCCCAAAAAATCATAAAGGAAGTATGGGTAACTGGTTAACTGCTGTTTCTGGAAAAAATCATTACAGAAAAAACTTTCCAAACAAAAATAATATCTATACGATTACACCGAGTTGGCTTGTCAAAAGAAAACAAGAGTTTGTCAGAGCCATAAGAAACCTTGAGAAATTAGGTTTTGAAGTTATAAACAAAAACTTTGTTACCAGACTTCCCTCACCTGAAGAAAAAGCCCAACAGATTCATAGTGCGTTTTTGAATAAAAAAGTTGATATAATACTTGCCCAGAGAGGCGGATACAGTTCAATTAAAGTCCTTCCTTATCTGAATTTTGATATTATTAAAAAAAACCCTAAAATATTTGCGGGATTCAGCGATTTAAGCGCTATGCTAAATGCAATTTATGAAAGAACCGGAATAATCACGCTCCATTCACCTATGTTAATAAACTTTGCTCCTTTAAGAAAATTAACCGTGGAATCTTTTTTAAATGCCATAAACCATTTTCCTGATAAAAATTTATTTAGCGGCCTCAACATATGTGTTTACAAACACGGTATTGAAAAAGGAATTCTAAAAGGCGGGAATTTGATAACCCTCACGTCTCTCCTGGGCACTCAGTGGGAAATTGATACAAATCACACAGTGCTTTTTTTTGAAGAGGTTGATGAAAAACTTCATAAAATAGACAGGTGTATTACCCAATGGATACTGGCAGGTAAATTTAAAAAAATAAAAGGGTTGATTCTCGGTGATTTCAGGGGAATTGGGAACAGAGAAATTTACAAAATTTTATCAAGCCAGACCAGGATTAACTATCCTGTAGTCCAGTGTTCTAACATCGGACATGTGAAAAATAAAATTACATTACCCATAGGTGCAAGGGTAGAACTAGATACTTATAAAAAGTCTCTATTTATAAATTAACATGAAAATCCCCCTATCTTCCCCCTTTAGTAAAGGGGGAAATAAAAGGGGGATTTGATAAGGATTTTCGGATGAACATTATCTGGGTTGTATTAATAAGTATAAGTATCATTTTTTCTATAATAAACGGCAGACTTGACGAACTTACCAAATCAATTTTTGATGCTGCTAAATCTGCTGTTGAAGTATCTCTATATTTAGCCGGTATAGTCTCACTATGGCTCGGGATAACAAAGATATTAGACGAAGCGGGTCTTATTTACCGGCTTTCAAATCTGTTCAGACCTATCATATCGGGATTATTTAAGAACATACCGAAGGAACATCCGGCAATTACTTCCATAACCTTAAATTTTCTGGCGAATGTTTTCGGGCTGGGAAATGCTGCAACACCGCTCGGGATTAAAGCGATGCAGGACCTTCAAACTTTGAATAAGACCCCTGAAACAGTGACTTTTGAAATTATGCTTTTTATCGTCCTCAATACTGCAAGTATTCAGTTAATACCCTTTACAGTAATAGGTATTCTTTCTACCCTTGGCTCACAAAACCCGTCTGCTGTCGTTCTGCCCTGTATTATTTCAACGTTTCTTTCAGCATTTTTTGCAGCAGGAATTCTCTTTGTTTTTAAAAGGTTTTATACAAATGAAAGTAGTTAACTTTATTTCCCTGCTTATTATTCCGATTTTTATACTCTTTACTGTCTTGTATGGTTTTTTTAAAAAGGTCAGGGTTTACGATTCTTTTGTCAGCGGCGCCAAAGACGGGATAACTGTCGTTATAAAAATATTCCCTTATCTGCTCGCAATATTCATAGCGGTCAAATCCTTTCAGGGTTCGGGTGCGTTTGATTTTCTAAAAGAATTGCCTGACAGGTACGGTGCATTTGCTTTTCTCAATGTCCCCATTGAGGTTATATCCATATCAATAATCAAACCATTATCCGGAAGCGCCTCCACGGCCATTTTCACCGATATAGTAAAAAACACGGGACCCGATTCTCCTGCTACCAGAATCTCTGCCGTGATTATGGGCAGTGCAGAAACCACATTTTACATTCTTGCTGTTTATTTAGGAGCTGTCGGTATTAAAAAAACAAAATACCTTATTCCCGTATGCGTGATTTCCGACATAGCAGGTATAATTATCTCAATATTGATTGTAAAATTATTATTCTAATATGTGCAGAATGTTAGGCATAAAAAATTTTCAATATAATAAACATAAGGAAATTCTGGAGAATTTTTTTGAACTTGCCACAACAGGAAAAGTCCAGAAAGGTGACCCTCCCGGCCATTTAGACGGGTGGGGAACAGGATATTACCGAAGTAGGTTCCGCAGGAATAAAAACGACAATGCCTTTGTCTATAAAAGCGGCAATTCTGTCGTCAAAGAAAAAAAGGAGTTTTTTAAAACACTTGAAAGAATATCGGATTCAAAAATCCTGATAGTTCATTTAAGAAAATCCGCATGGGACAAAACCGCTACAGAAAAAAATGCACATCCTTTTAAATACAAAAAATATATTTTTGCACACAACGGTACCATCCGTGATTATAAAAAACTGTTGCAGGGAATCAAACCGGTTCTAAAACCATCGGCTAATGCACTTGATTCTGAAGTGTATTTTCGTTATGTATTAAACATGGGGCTGTCCCCCAATGATTTCTACGAAATCAAATCACGGGGGATACCCTATCCCGCTAATGCGGGACAAAAACGGGTAGAAAATGCTTTCAAAAAAGCAATTCAACTGATTAAAAATAACAATATTTATTCATCATTGACATCTCTTTTTTCCGACGGTAAATCTCTTTATGCATACAGGGATTACAAAAAAAAATCTCAGTATTATACTCTTTATTGTGCTAAATTCATCAACTCTGTGTTAATTTCCTCCGAACCAATTTCAAATAAGCTAAAATGGAATCTTCTTAAGAAAGGTAAACTATTCGTCATTTAAAATTGAAAAGAAAGTTTTCATTTTATATAATTTAGTTCTCGCTTCATCAAAAATCTATCTAAAAATTAACATTGTTTATGACTAAACAAAAAGAATACTGGCAAATAAATATTGAGAAAATTGTAAAAGATATAAAAGATGCATCAATAAAAGCCACAACTGAAGAAGACCTTAAAATGGCAGTAGAGCCTATTTTGCAGGAAGCATTTAAAAAAATAGGTATTGATATTGACATTGTAAAATATGAGACTGCAACAGGTTATCGCGGTAAAATGGATGCAGTTTACGGATATCTGATAATAGAATATAAAGTTCCCGGTAAATTATCAAGTAAAACGGACATCAAAAAAACATATGAACAGATTCAAAAGTATTTGACTGATTACAGTTCTCAATTTGGCGATCAAAGAGATGAATATTTAGAAAAAGCAGTGGGTGTGGCAATTGATGGGGAGTCATTGTTATTTGTGCGATTCACTAAAACTCCAACAATTTTACAGACTCCAATTCCTATTGAATTTCCTCAGAAAGAACTTTTTCCTGAAATTGAAGTTACCCGCGGATTTCATGTTCAAGGTCCATATCCAATAAATATCCAGTCAATAAGTAACTTACTCATATTCGTAAGAGCCTCTGCGAGAAGACCTTTAACTGCCAAAGACCTTGCAGGTGTTTTTGCTCCATCCTGCCAGGTAACGCAACAAACTGTAAGCGAATTTTACTCCGAAGTTATGCGTTCCCAGAGAAAACAAGTGCCTTCTAAAATAAAAACTTTTTTTTCAGAATGGGACAGGATTTTTGGTATAGTTTACGGACAGGAACTTGAAAAAGCTGACAAATCAGCAGAAAACACTGCAAAATTGTTTAATTTACCCGCGGGAGTCCGTTTAAAGCAACTATTGTTCTCTATTCATACATTTTATGCATTTTTGATGAAACTAATAGCAATAGAACTAATCTCTTTGCAAAGAGGAAGCATTACTGTTTCTTTTGCAAAAGAACTTTCCTCACTTGATAATGACGAACTCAAAGATAAACTGATTTACCTTGAAAACGGTGCTGATTTCATAAACCAGGGTATTGAAAATTTCTTGGAAGCTGATTTTTTCGGGTGGTATATAGACGCATGGAGCCCAAAAATTGCAAATGCAGTCCGAAGTATTATTCGCAGTATTTCTGAATTTGAACCTGCAACGCCTATTCTTGAACCGGAATGGACAAAGGATTTACTTCAAAAATTATATGAAATAATCGTCCCGCAGGAATTAAGACATGACTTAGGTGAATATTACACACCTGACTGGCTGGCAGGCTATGTAGTAGACAAAAGCGGATACAATGGTGACCTATCCAAAAGATTTCTTGACCCTGCCTGTGGTTCCGGGACATTTCTTGTACAGGCAATTAACAGGGTTACTATTAGAAATGTTGAAAAAAATAAAAAGATTAATATGCAGGAAGTTGCACAGCACATCCTTAATAATGTTGTAGGATTTGACATAAACCCGCTGGCAGTACTTACCGCGAGAACAAATTATTTAATAGCATTTTCAAAATTTATTTCTTATGTAAGACCTATTGTAATACCTGTCTATCTATGCGATTCAATCTGCGGCCCTGAACAAACAATGGAAGAGGGAGAACTCAAATTAGAAAATACAATTGTCTTCAGAACTACAAAATACGATTATAAATTTCCGCTGTCAATAAACAGTAAAGATTATATTGATAAATTTACATCTAAAGTTGACATAGCATTAAAAGGCAAAATTTCACCGGAACTATTCAAAAAACAAATTAAAAGTGAATTCAACCTGAATGACGAAGACATAAAACTTCTAACTGATATTTATACCCAAATTAAAAAATTAGACGATTCCGGAGAAAATGGTATCTGGGCAAAATATATTAAGAATGCATTTGCACCTATCTATTTGGGTAAATTTGACTTTGTAATCGGCAATCCTCCGTGGGTAAGGTGGGTATTTCTCTCCGATGATTATAGAAAAAGAACACTCAATCTATGGCACAAATATGGATTGTTCTCCTTAAAAGGCTACGAGACACGATTAGGAGGCGGTGAAAAAGATTTTTCTATGTTATTTACCTATTCCTGTGCAGATAACTATCTAAAAGATAATGGAATTTTAGGATTCGTGATTACAATAGAAGTATTTAAGTCTAAAGGCGCAGGCGAAGGTTTCAGACAATTTGAATTAAAAAACAAAAGGATTCCATTAAAAGTATTAAGTATGGAGGATATGGTTGATGTAAAACCTTTCACAGCAGCTAATAAAACATCTATTTTCTTTTTAAAGAAAAATGAAAAAACAATCTATCCTGTTGAAGTAATTGAATGGAAAAGAAAAAAAGGAACTGGTAGTATTAATCCTGAATTGATTTTAGATGAAGTACTTTCTAAAACTCAAAGAAAAAAAATTCAGGCAATACCTATTGATAAAGACAAATACACTTCATCATGGCAAACAGCTTCTTCTTCTGAATTAAAAATATTTTCTCAATTAAAAGGTAAAAATCCATACAAAGCATATTGCGGTTTGTATGGTACACCTTATGGGGTTTTTAGATTACAGTTAAAAGAAATACGACCTGATGGAATACTTGTCATTCAAAATATGTATGAAAGAGGAAAATTAGAAATAAAATCAGTTACTACTTCTATAGAATCAGATTTAATATTTCCTTCAATCTGTGGTGGTGATATTATAAAATTTGGTGTAAAATCGCATTTTTATATGTTAATATCACAAGACCCTAAGAAAAGATGTGGATATGATGAAAATTATCTAAGTACAAAATATCCATTAACTTATGCTTATCTTGTTAAATTTAAAGATGTACTTTCAAAAAGGGCTATTTATATTAAACACTATTTTAAAGAAATAAAAGAGAACGGAAAAGTTGTAAGTCGCATACCGATAGCTCCATTTTATTCACAATATAATATTAGTGAAGAAACTTTCTTAAAATACAGAATAACATGGAATCGTATGGCTTCAAAAATGTCAGCAGTAGTTTTGTCGAGTATAAAAACTGAATTTGGAAATAAACTAATAATTCCAACAGATCCAACTGCATTTACTCCAACAGATAATAAAGATGAAGCACATTATTTATGTTCAATATTAAATTCAGAAATAGTAAACGATTTCATAAGCAGTTTTTCACAAGCGGGTCGGGGTTTTGGAACTCCCTCAGTAATGGAGAATTTAGCAATTCCAAAATTTGATTCAAAAGATAAAATTCACATAAAACTTTCTGAACTTTCAGAAAACGCACATAATTCGGTAAAAAGAGGTTCAGACATTAATGACATTGAAAAAGAAATAAATGAGGTTGTAAAAAAATTATGGAATATAAAATCTTAACGCCAAAAGACATAGAATACCCGAGAAAATTAAGAAAAATATTGGGTGAGAATTGTCCTCCAAATCTCTATTACAGCGGGCCAATAGAATTTCTCAATAGTTTTACAATATCCGTCATCTCAGCGGATTCAATTGGTGGGTTAGCAATGATGGCGACAAACCAGGTTTTGTTCACCATTCGCGAGTATTCAATGAATTATCTGACTCCCGCACACTCGGTAATGGAAACTGAAATATTCAGGTTGGCACTGTGGAAAAAACGTATCAATACCGTTTCACTCTTTTCCGTGAAAGGACTGGCAGTGGAAACGTATGAGTCATTCCTTTTGGACAGGTTTTATCCTCCGTTTGATTCATTCCCTGAAAGAGATGAATATTTTCGCAGAGCAAAAAACAATGAACTATTAATAATATCGTTAGTGGACCCCAAACAAACAAAACAATTGAGAAAAAATATATTAGAAAGAAATTTTACTATCTGTTGCTTAGGTGATATTATTTTTGTCCCTTATGGCCCTAAAAATTCTAAAACTTATACCATAGCAAAAAAAGCGGTTGATTTAAACCTTCCACTATTTACTATTGAACATCCCGAAGCAGAAGATTTACATAAACTTGGAATCCCGGGATATAACCGTGAAAGTGTAAGGAAATTACTCAATGAAAAGGGCGCACCTTTAATGTCTAATACAGCAACATATACAGAAATATTAAACACACAGATTACGAAAACCGTGTCTTTTGTCAAAGAAGCAGAACAACCTTTTATAACCTTCCCTAAAACCAAAAGAAAAAAATGATAACAAATAAAAAATTGGGGTCATGTCTTGACATTAGAGTTTACTAATCCGAAAATATAGGACAAAATTGGTACGGCTGTAATTATTTTATCATCTCTGAAAAGTTATAGTAACAACAATTGCAACAAATCGGAAGTTTTAAATATTCTCTGATTTCTCAAGGATTGAATGTAAGTATATATTTCAAAAACATATAGAATTACTGTCGGAAAAATAATAAGAACTGAAAATAAATAGTCGAAGATGAAAACCTTAAGTTGCTAAGTTACCACCGTCCCCCATAGGACTACGGAATTAGGATTTTCGTTGACAATACAATAAATCTATGGTATAATAATATTACTTGATTAGGGTGAGTTATGATATCATCAAAAAGGGTCATTGAAACAGGATTCTGTTTACGATTGATTTTTCCTAAAGTAATTTTGTATAATTAATAATAGTTTAAGAAAAAATATATTTATACAAGGTTTAATAAAGATGATTTACCAAAATGTCCCCCAAGAAGAAAAAGATTATAAAAGATTAGGTACTGAACAAACCATTCAAGATAAAAGTTATACTGATATTTTAAGAGAATACGATAATTATTCTACACAGAAGAATGTTAGAATTAATTTTTTAAAAGAAATAGAGAAACTCGAAGTTCCAGCGAAAAAAACGGTGGGAGTAATCGCTTTTATTTGTGATGAATCTTCCATCCATTCCAGCATGAATTCAAGAGATATTCCCGCTATAGGAAGTGCCTTAATGTCAATAGGCCAAGTTGATATCTTAAGGTTAGTGATAAATAGTCCTGGTGGAGATGGTACGATAGCTGAAAAAATTATTGAAATGTGTAGATGTTATTGTAAAAGATTTGAAGTAATTATTCCCAATATGGCTAAAAGTGCAGCAACAATGATAGCCTTAGGATCAGATGAAATCGTTATGGGATATTGTTCTGAAATTGGTCCAATCGATGCCCAAGTTCCTATAATTGTGGGGAATGTACCAAGATATATTTCAGCACAATCTTTCATTGATAGTAGGCGAAAACTAATAAAAGAATATGAACAAGCAGTCAAGGATAAAAAGGATACAAAATTAATATTGCAGCAAATTGCTACTTTAGATTTACCTTTTATTGAAGAATGTGAAAAATACATGAATTTTAGTAAAGATATGGCGGATAAATGTCTTACAAAATATATGTTTAAAAAATATTCAAGAACAAAAAACAGTGCGTTGCTTAGAAGCAAGATCGATAAAGCTTTAAAGTATTTATCTTCAACAGAAGATTTATATGTTCACGGGAGAATGGTTAACACCCATACTGCAAAAACTGTATTAGGATTAAGTATAAAGTCTCTAGGTAGGGACAGTATCTATTGGAAAAAAATATGGGAATATTATGTTAGGGCAAATATTACATTGGGAAGAATCAAGTCTGTAAAATTGATTGAAACTAAAGGAGAAACTTTACATGCGGGATAACTCATTATTAGGAGTAAATATGATGAACAAAAAAAATGATACAAAAAAAAACACAGAATTAGATCAAGAAATAATAAATAAAATAAAGGATAATCCTGATATAACCGACGCACTTGAATCAATGGAGAGAGCATCTAATAATTCAGATAAAAAAATAAGAGAAATATTTGAAAATATTCCTACCTATTATCACATAGAATAATCCATGCCATCTATATTTTCTCGCCTTAAATCGCAAATATGAAAGTCTGGCGTCTCCGGAAAGACCAGAATTAGCCAAGTGAAGGGTGGGGATGTTGTTTAAATGTTTAGTATATTTCTTATGTAAACGACTTCTCCAATTTTCACCACAAATCTTGACTAAGAATTTTGGGCTGAAAAGCACTGACTTTCTTCACTTATAGGAGAGGCTTTTGGAGTGGATAACCAATGAAAGAATTAATTCCACAAGAACTGTTTGAGAGAAATATTGTAGTAATGCGTGCTTTGGGTTGGTAAAAAATGAAATTAACAGGTTTCTATTTATTTTTTATTTCTTGTGTTTTGCCCAACTCGTTCGGGTTATGCACTATATATGCTGAAAGCGGGAATACCGATATTCAAAACTCCACATATCCGCAGGATTATCTAATTTATCCTTTATGCATTGTCCACCCTGCAGAAGGGTCTCAACTCCCGTATGTCCGGACATCTTTTGTTTATGGCTCAGCAGACCCTCGGGGTAAACTCACCGTCAATGATAAGATTGTACCGGTTCACCCGGGCGGGGGATTTTTAACCATGGTCAATTATTCAACCGGACCCTGCATTATAAATGCACAACTGCAATTGTCAACAATGACATTTTCCATTACCAGAAAAGTATTTGTCCAACCTCCTCCACAAACGTCACCAGCCGAACCACTGACGATAGAATATGTAAAACCCGATTTAGCTATGGAATTAAGAACGGGAGATACTGTGACTGTTAAATCCAAGGGAAGCCCGAATGCAAAAGGTTATTTCACTATCAGCGGCGTCAAAAGACAGTTCCCCTTAAAGGAAATTGATTCAACTATTAAAGGAATCTATTGTGGCTCCTATATTGTACAGGCAAAGGATAATCTCAACAATTCCCGCATATCCGTAACGTTTGAAAATGAAAAGAAAAAAGTTTCCCGAACTTCTCCTGGCAGACTTTTTCGTATGAGAGAAGATGTCCACCGGATAGTAGAGGTTATAAGTAGCACTGCGGTTGTCCGGGCAGGTCCTGCCATTTCCCATTATAACAAGGCAGGGTATATGCTGCTCATATCAACAGGAATACGTCTGGAAGTAATCGGCCGGATAGGGAATGAATTCAAAATACGCCTTTCAGGAACGAGGACTGGCTGGATTAGCCAGAATGAAGTACGGCTATTACCGGAAGGAACACTGCCAGCACAGAGTTATATTCATTCAATTAATACTGTCCATAAATACCCCGATACACAGATTAAGGTATTTTTAGACCAAAAAATACCTTTTGAGATCGTGTCGTCAGATGATAGCCAGTGGATAGACGTTTCTTTCTTCGGAGCAATATCCAACACTGATTGGATAAATTATGATTCCTCGGCAAGGACTGTAGACCTGATTCAATGGTTCCAGGACAACACTGATACTTTTCGGTTACACATTCAACTAAAACAAAACTCCTGGTGGGGATATGAAACACGCTATGAGGGAAATACTTTCATTCTTGAGTTAAGAAGTCCTCCCTACCGGGACCGCGTTTCCCCGGTGTTTAAAGACATTACTGTAGCAATAGATGCAGGACATTCTCCTGATAACGGAGCAATAGGTCCGACGGGCCTCCTGGAAAAAGACGTTAATATGGCAATAGCCCTGTCTCTTGAAAAAAAACTTCTTGCAGAAAAAGGTAACGTTGTTATGATTCGCCGGGAAAACGAAAGCCCGGGTCTTTACGAGCGCTCTCTGATTGCCCGGCGAGCTAAAGCAGACATACTCATCAGTATCCACAATAACAGCCTCCCGGAAGGCCAAAATCCGTTTGAACGTAACGGTTATGGGGTTTATTATTTTTATCCCCAGAGTTTTTCTCTATCTAAAGAAATACATAAATCTTACGGAGAAGTCTTTAAAAACCATAAAATTTCTCTAAGAGACGACGGATTACATTACGGAAATTTAGTTTTGACAAGAACCTACCAGATGCCAACAGTCCTGACTGAATCTGCCTACATGATTCTTCCCGAACAGGAATCTCTTCTTAAAACAAAGGAATTCCAATCCGCCTGTGCCGAAGCCATATTAACAGGACTGAAGAGATACATCTCTCATATGCGACCAACAGAATAAAGTAAAATCCTGAAGGATTAACTCCAGAAATTAAGGCTTTAGCCTTTTATAATTTCCTTGCTCCTAAGCTTAAATAAATAGACAAAAATAATATTTTTTTGTATAATTAATTATGAATTTAATAACGCCTTACTATTTAATTCATGAATCTAAATTACTAAAAAATCTGAAAATACTAAAACATGTCCGTGATATCTCCGGTGCAAAGTCCATGTTAGCATTGAAATGTTTCTCCACGTGGTGTGTTTTTAACCTTATGAAAAAATATATGGACGGGACAACGGGCAGTTCTCTATACGAAGCACGGTTAGGACATGAAAAATTCGGGAAAGAAGTCCATGCCTACAACGTAGCTTTTTCGAAAGAGGACATAAGAGAGATTAAACGGTATGCGGATAAAATCATTTTTAATTCTATATCGCAATTAAAAATGTTTTACAAGGATGTTCGCACTATGAATATAGGACTCAGGGTGAATCCGCAAATCAGTTATTCCCATTACGATCTGGCAGACCCTGCCCGACGATATTCAAGACTGGGTGTAATTAACAGGAAATCACTTCTAAAAGTGTTGCCGTTACTTAAAGGCATGATGTTTCATTTCAACTGCGAAAACGATGATTTTGAAAATTTTTCTTCTGCTCTGGATACCATCGGTCACACCTATGGAAATTTATTCAAACAATTGGAATGGGTCAGCCTGGGCGGAGGACTTTATTTTACGAAAGATGGTTATCCACTGGAAAAATTTTGCAGAAAATTAAAGGGGTTTGCCGATAAATTCCGGGTTCAGGTTTATTTAGAACCGGGGGAAACGGCTATTACACGGTCAGCTGAACTGGTAACAAAAGTCCTTGATGTCGTCCATAATGAACTGGATATTGCCATAGTAGATGCTTCTACGGAAGCACATATGCTGGACCTGTTAATTTACAGAACACCTGCAAAAATAGAATCTTCCGGGCAGGGCAAATATGAATACATGATTGCGGGACGCTCGTGTCTTGCCGGAGATATATTCGGAACATACCGTTTTAAATCACCGCTTAAGGCAGGTAGCGTCATTAAAATCTCGGATTCGGCAGGTTATACAATGGTGAAAAAAAACTGGTTCAACGGACTCCAGATGCCTTCAATAGTCGTTAAAAGATTAAACGGGACACTGGAATCTGTCCGTCAATTCAACTATAAAGACTTTTTATATAATTTATCGTAAGAGAAAGGAGGCGATTATCATGAAAAAAAATGTCCTGATAGTTGGCGCCGGGGGTGTCGCTCATGTAGCTGCACATAAATGTGCACAGAATAATGATATCCTGGGTGATATCTGCATTGCATCCAGAAAACAGCGCAAATGTGACGCAATTATAGAAAGTATTCATAGAAAAAATAATATCAAGGACAAAAATAAAAAAATCTATTCCCGTCAGATAGATGCAATGGACGTCCCTTCTCTGGTAAAACTTATAAAGGAAACTAACTCACAAATGGTAATAAATCTTGGAACTGCATATATCAATATGTCTGTACTGGAAGCCTGTATTGAAGCGGGTGCAGTATATATGGATACCGCTATACATGAAGAACCGGATAAAGTTTGTGAAGACCCTCCCTGGTATGCAAACCATGAGTGGAAACGTAAAGACCGCTGTAAAGAAAAAGGTATTACTGCCATTCTCGGTGCAGGGTTTGACCCCGGTGTTGTAAACGCATACTGTGCCTCTGCGGTTAAACACCATTTTGATACGATTGATACGATTGATATCATGGATGTGAACGCAGGAAATCATGGCAAGTATTTCGCTACTAATTTTGACCCGGAAATAAATTTCAGGGAATTCACAAAAGTATGGACCTGGATTGACAGAAAATGGGTGCTTGAAAAAGTCCATCATATAAAAAAGATTTATGACTTCCCGGTTGTAGGCAAACAACCTATCTATTTAACCGGGCATGACGAACTTCATTCCTTATCAAAAAACATTGATGCAAACAGTATCAGGTTCTGGATGGGATTCAGTGACCATTACCTTAATATTTTTAATGTCCTCACCAAAATCGGTATTACTTCGGAAAAACCTGTAAAGACCGCAGAAGGAATTGAAGTTATACCGTTAAAAGTCCTGAAAGCTGTCCTGCCTGACCCGCTCTCATTAGCGCCTGACTATACCGGAAAAACATGTATAGGAAACCTTATTAAAGGCAAAAAAGACAATAAGAATAAAGAAATTTTTATCTACAATATCTGTGACCATGCAGAATGCTACAGGGAAGTAGAATCCCAGGCAATATGTTATACTGCCGGTGTACCAGCCGTAGCAGCAGCTATACTCGTTGCTAAAGATGTATGGGATGCCAAAACCATGGTGAACGTTGAAGAATTAGACCCGGACCCCTTCATTGAATTATTGAATAAAATTGGTCTGCCGACAAAAATTAAATTTATAAAACCCAAAACTAAAAAATCCACTAAAAAATAATGTAGCGTCCCGATTTATCCGCAGGATTATCTTATTTATCGGGACGATTTACTTGTATGAACAAAATAATATTGGGGATATTGTTAGGATGTATTGCAGGTATAATTGACGTAATACCCATGATACTGCAAAAACTCACATGGGATGCCAATATCTCAGCATTCTGTCTATGGGTAGTTGCGGGTCTTATGATATCTACTTCTACCTTGCAATTACCAGCAGTATTAAAAGGTATTTTAATTTCTTTTTTAATACTACTCCCTTCATTGATTTTAATTGCCTGGAAAGATACAAAAAGTATTATTCCGATTCTCATTATGACTGTTATACTTGGCAGTCTTCTCGGTTTAGGCATAAACAAATTCACAAAATAACCAATGTGTATGACTACCATAAAAACTGTTTTAAAAAAGCTCAAAACAATGGCAAAACCAGAAAATCTCAAAGGGATGGCAAAATTTGGAATTGCAATTGAAAATAGGCTGGGTGTTTCTGTCCCGGATATGAGAAAACTGGCTAAAGAGATAGGAAAAAACCATTCGCTTGCAATTGAACTCTGGAAAACGAACATATCTGAAGCTATGATACTTGCCTCCATGATTGACGAACATGATAAATTGACTGAAAAACAAATGGATGACTGGGTTAAAGACTTTAATTCATGGGATGTATGTGACCAGGTATGTATGAATCTTTTTGAAAAAAGTCCCTCAGCATACAAGAAAATAACTGAATGGTCTAAACGAAAAGAAGAATTTGTTAAGAGAGCAGCCTATGCTTTAATAGCCTGTATTGCATGGCATGACAAAAAAGCAAAAGACGACATATTCACGGGACTGTTTTCAATTATTAAATATGGAGCAACCGATGAGCGTAACTTTGTAAAAAAAGCAGTAAACTGGGCATTAAGGAATATCGGTAAAAGAAATCCTGCCTTAAATAAATCTGCAATAAAACTTGCTGAAGAAATTGAAAAAATAAATTCAAAGATAGCAAAACGGATTGCCTCTGATGCAATCAGAGAACTCAGCTGTAGGGAACTCTAAAGTATTGCTAAATAAATATTTATAATGTATAATATTGCTGGAGGTGATATTATATGTCTCTAAAAACCATAACCACAAAAATAGATGAGAATCAATTAAAAGAATTAAAAAACATTTCCAAGAAAACAAAATGGCCACAATCTGTGATAATCCGCTGGGGGATTGACTTCATTCTTAATCAGTTGAAAGAAGACGTGTTATCTCCAGAGTTTAGGTCACATGTTGAAACAGTAATAACTGAAGATAAACATTTACTAAATAAATTATCAAAAATATGAAATATATCTATCCAAAACAAATAATTTATTTACACAAACGGATAATTGAAAACACCGGTGGACAAGAAGGTTTAAGAGACACAAGATTACTTGAATCAGCAGTATACAGACCAATGGCTACCTTTGGTGGACAGGAATTATATCCTGATATATTTGACAAAGCATCTGCTTTGATACATTCATTAATAAGCAATCATCCTTTTTTTGACGGTAATAAAAGAACATCTTATGAATCAATGCGTATTTTCTTGCGAATAAATGGATATGATATAGAAGCACCTGATAACCAGAAATACAAATTTGTAATGGACATTGCCAATCATAAACTTAACCTTTCTGATATAACAAACTGGATAAAGCATTACTCAGTAAAATTATAAAATAAATCAATGTGAGAACTCCTCGGAAATTTTTGAACCTATTTGAATAATCACTTACTAAATGAACCTAAGAAACCATATTCAGAGAAAAAGCAAATATTATGTTTATATCGTCCAAACTAAAA
>MNXB01000069.1 GCA_001871125.1 Elusimicrobia bacterium CG1_02_37_114 | reverse complement strand
ATTATGATGCTGCAGTTTATATAATAAAAGATTTAAAAGTGTTGTTTTACCCACTTGTCTTGGACCTATTATAACTTCAATATATTTTTCATCAATTCTATTATATATTTTTTCCAAAGCATTCCGCGGGATAATAGATTTTATTTCAAAATCAATTTCTTCCTCTTTATCCCAGAACCCGTTTAAACCGATTGTTTTAAAGCGTAATTTATTCATATATTTTCCTCACAACGTTGAATCATGAGCCTTATTGTGTATCGTTTTAACCTGACTAATTATATATAAATATATTAAAAAAGTCAAGTTATTTTGATTGCGGTCAGGTATTCTTTAATCATTTCTTTATAATTTTTACAATAGTTATCAATAAACCGTCCATCTTCAAATAAACTTCTTAAATCTTCATTCAAATAAGCGGTATCAATCCGTGTAATTCTATCCCGAAGTTTCATATATAACTCTTTCTTTGTGTCTATATTTAATACATCTTTTATTCTTTCCATATCAGGGTTAATTTCTTTTTTCAGAAACCATAGAATGTCATAATAATCCCTTCCTTTAAAGGTTATTAAATCATTTTTTCCTTTCTTAAATGTCCGTCTTAAAATAGCAATAATTTTTGATGCCATAAGTGTTGATAATGAATAATGTTTTGCAATAAAGTTTAGATTAAATCTTGAGACCGGAGTAAACTCTATAGCATAGTGCCGTGAAATGTTTTTTTCTATTTCTATTTTAGCAAAAAGTTTTTGACTTTCTGATTTAGCGGGGATATCCGGTTCATAAATAGCGGAAAATTTCAGATAAATTTTTTTGTTTTTACCTGACATTGTTTTCTCTATATCCTCATATTTCAATTTATTTCGAAAAAATGAAATCAAATCCGAAGCAAATTTCTCTTTGTCTACAATACTCTCATTGTTTTCTAAATCAAAGTCAATATCTTCCGAAAGTCTATTCAGTCCGTAACAAGTTCTCAACGCTGTCCCTCCGGTAAATATTAATGAATTTCCATAGGGTGAATTGTAGATAAAATCCAGGATAAACAATTGTATAATTTCCTTTAAGACATTTTTAATTACATTTTTATCCAACCCTTCTTTCTTTTTTTCCTGAACAGTTATTTTTAGAATATCTTTAAGCATATATTTTACCTAATATTTTAAATATCTTTTGCATTTTCAGTGATTGGCTTATTTTTACATATTTCCCAAACAAATAATAATCTTCTTTTAAGAAATTATCCCAGTTTATTCTAAGTCCCTCCAGTATCTCTTTTTCTAAATTTCCCAGATTTCTTTTTAGATATAAAAAATCAAACATTGCCTTTGCTTTTGTTGCGACATAATATTCATTTTTGTAAAAAGATTTCTTTTCAAACCCAAAGAATAAATCTTTTTTTATACTTAAATATCTGTAAATCCCTAAAAAATTAGTATATTTCCTCGTTGTTTTTAATGTTATTGAGGTTATTGTATAAATTGCTTCTGTCAGGAGGTCATGGGTGGATAAAACATATTCCAGACTTAGATAAGACGGGAACCTCAATTTAGACGCCAAGTACTCTTTGTATTCTGATTTCTGAGGTTCTTTTAAGAAATATAGATTTGTAACATACAATCCCTTTTTTAATTCCAGAATATATTCATTTTTTATGGCTCGTTTTATTCTTTCATCTAAGGCATACCGTGAGCCCTTAAAACAAATTCTTAAATTCTGTTTTGAAAAAGAGGGCAAATTCTCAAATATTTTAAAAATATTCTCTCTCATATCTATTCCACTTTTAGTATGTTTTACATACTAATTATAGAATAAAATACGGTTTTTGTCAACCGTTAGGTTGACCTATTCGGTCAATGGGGATTCTTTTTTAGACACTTTTGGTTAAAACAGAAAAGAAAATACTAATTGGTCTCTGCAGTGATAAGCGCAATCCTACCTCTTAGAGAAAATTATTCAAGGTATGATAATAAATTTACCGTATTGTTTAAAATGTTCATCAAATGAGAAAGCACTTTTGATTTTCATTTTCTCCATTATAGCAAAACTAATACAATCGGTAAAACTGAATTTTTTGTCACTATATTTATGTAGGATTTCAAGTGCATTTTTTTCATCATCTAACGAAACACGGATTATTTTAGCAAAATATTCGTTCAGTAAATCGGTGCCAATCTTATACGCTAAATGAGTCCCCAGATTCCTTGCAAGTAAAGTTATTGTTTCATCTATTACATAGTTGGTTGTAACTAAAGGAATTTGAATTTCTTGAATTTGCGAAATAGTAATGGCATGCTCGTTGTCAGATTTATCAAAATAAGCATACATCGCAGATGTATCTACGAAGATAATTTCCATTAGTTATTTTCCGTAAAGATATTTATCATGATTACGACTGACATCAGTCAAGCCACTTTCACCTATGCCACAGTATTTTCTAAGTGCTCTTTTTTGGGATTTGACCAATTCGGAGATTCTCTCTTCATTAGGCAGTACAATCAATTGGATCTTTTCATGATTATGCAATCTAACTTTTTCAAGTGGCTTAAAAATACCATTTTCATAAATTGCTGCAATTGTTTTAGCCATATTTTTATCCTCCTACATCCATTTAGTATATAAAAAATAAAAGTAAAAGTAAATTTCATTTTTCAAACACTTTTGGCTAAAACTATGAATTGCTTGAGTTTTTCGTAATCTTTTCTGCGAGGCAGACGCTCAACGCCGCTTGCCACATCCACAGCGTATGGATGGACTTTTTCTATTGCTTCTTTAACATTTTCGGGCATAAGCCCGCCTGCAAGGAAAAGAGGTTTGGAAATGAATAGTTCCTGGACTCTCAATGCAATATCCCAGTTAAAAGTTTCTCCTGTTCCCCCTTCTTCACCGGGAGCGTATGCATCAAGCAAAAAATAACTGAAGGGACTGTCCTTGTACTGCGAAATATAACGCAGAGTACCTTCCCCTTTTATCTTGAATGCTTTAATCTGGGGCAGAGGACATTTTTCATAAAGTTGTGTACAGTATTCGGGTGTTTCTCTTCCGTGAAGTTGTATGAGTTTGAGGGGACACTGAGTGGCAATATTAACTACATTCTCAATTTCTTCATCAACAAATACACCTACCGGCTGGACAAACCCGGCTAATTTTGAAATAATCTCAGAAGCCATCTTGACCGATATTTTTCTTTCGCTCTTCTTATAAAAATTAAAACCTAAATAGTCAGCGCCAAGAGTAGCGGAATACATTGCATCTTTTAAATTGGTTATACCGCATATTTTTATTTTAGTCATAAAGCAAGTTCCTTTAGTTTTTCCTCTATGTTTTCGCTTCTCATCAGTGTTTCGCCGATAAGCACGGCATCAACACCCGCTTCTTTTAATCGTCTGACATCGTCTTTTGTCTTTATACCGCTCTCAGAAACAATGACTTTATCCTTCGGTATCATCGGCAGAAGTTTGAATGTCGTATTAATATCAACCGAAAAATCATTCAGGCTGCGGTTGTTTATACCGATAATCCCTGTTCTGCTGCCCAATGCCTTCTGGACATCATTTTCATTATGGACTTCAACTAATGCTGACATATTCAGCTTATTGCATATTGAGACGTAATCAACCAACTGCTCAAAAGACAATATTCCTGCAATGAGCAAAACAGCATCGGCAAAGTATACCCGTGACTCAAACAGTTGATATTCGTCAAGAATAAAATCTTTCCGCAGGATAGGGATATCGACTGACTCATGCAATTCGGTTAAATAAATTAAATTGCCTTTAAAATATTTTTCCTCTGTCAGAACAGAAATTGCACCCGCACCGCCTTTAACCATTTTCTGCGCCAGGTCTTTAATATCAAATTCCTTCCTTATCAAGCCGGCGGACGGGGAGGCCCGCTTTAACTCACCGATAATATTAATTCTGTCCGATTTCCTTATGGAGTGTATGAAATCTCTCGGCTTTTTAATCATACTTGCCATTTCATCTAATTTAACCCTCGGCAGAATTTTTTTTCTCTTTTTTATTGATTCTTTTTTATGAGCAAGGATTTTCTTTAAGTAATCATTCATAACTTACTTGTGAACTCTTTCAGTACCTCTAGTTTTCTTAATGCTTTCCCGCTATCAATAGCTTCTTCGGCAAGCTTTACCCCATCCTTGAAATTTTTTGCCTTACCGCAGGTTATAAATGCAGCACTTGAATTCATCAGCACAATATCACGTTTGGGTCCTTTCTTGCCTTTCAGTATATCCAGAATAATCCCGGCGTTTTCTTCTGCATCTCCCCCATGTATCTCATCTAATTTTGCCCGTTTCAATCCAAAATCTTCAGGTCTTATATAATACATTTTAACCTGTTCATCAACAAGTTCTGCAACATATGTTTTTCCTGTAATGGATATTTCATCCAGCGAATCTTCTCCATACACAACAAAGGCATGTTTAACACCTAAGTTCTTCAGGACATAGGCAATGGGTTCAACTAATTTCTTCTCGTATATCCCCAGAACCTGCGCTGTCGCATTAGCAGGGTTTGACAAAGGTCCCAGAATGTTGAATATCGTCCGAATGCCAATCTGTCTCCTCGGACCTATGGCATATTTCATAGCAGTATGATAAATAGGTGCAAAAAGGAATACAATGCCTATTTTTGACAGACATTCTTCCGCACTTTCTTTTGTCAGTTCAAGTTTTATACCTAATCTTTCAATCACATCCGCACTCCCGCAGGTGGACGATACGCTCCTGTTACCGTGTTTTGCAACTAACGTGTCCGTACCTGCAACAACGAACGCTGTCGCCGTAGATATGTTGAAAGTCTTTGTAGAATCACCGCCTGTCCCGCAGGTGTCAACGATTGTTTCATAGTCAATATTAATGTCATCGCGGTCAATATTGACAGCGGGTCTTTTAACTTCAATCCGTGTAGCAAACTCTCTCATAACCTTTGCACAGCCGGTTATTTCTTCTACGGTTTCTCCTTTCATGCGGAGTGCCGTGATAAAAGATGCTATCTGCGACTCGCTGGTCTGCCCTGACATAACCTCTTGCATCACTTCAATTGCTTCTTTTTCTGTAAGATTTTCTCTATTGACGATTTTCTGTATTGCTTCTTTTATCATAAACATTTACCTTCTTCAGGAGCACTCATGGCCGCCGGAATACGTTTTATACCTTCGGGTCCAAGAACCGTGAATTCCACTCTATGTGTTTTATTATTATTTTTAACAACAACTTCTACTGTATTCTGATTTTTAACATCCTTTGCAAATATATCGAATTTCCATTTATCCTCTTCAGCTGCCGGCACAGAAACTTTCCATCCACCAGGAGCTTTTAATTCAACAACTGACCCTGCCGTTTTTCCTCTCTTCCCCAACGAAACTTCAAAACACTTTCTCGCTCCCGGATAAAGTACAGGTTCTCCTCCATAATGAAAAATTACCTCTATATCTCCTGTATTCTCAACGGCACAGTGGTTATCAAAGGCAAGTAATTCCCTTACCTTTTCATTCGAGAACAGGGAAGAAAGTATATCCTCGGGAACAGATGTCTTGTCGCCAAACACCGTCACATCAGACCTATCTGAGACAAATTTCCCGGCGACTTTCTCTGTCCTTTCAGTCAATTCTCCGATGGTTTTCGGAAGTCCATCCGTTACGGTCTGTTTGCATGGAATAATCAAATCTCCGACCGGTTTCATCCACTCTTTCGGAATAGCGGATGCCCCATGCATAATACCCTGGAGCGAACCGAGCGTTGCTGCCGTACAGTCCGTATCATAGGCACAATTGGCCGCTTTGCAGAGTCTATCCCCGAAGTCTTTCCCATACAAAAGCCCTATTATCGCAAAACCGTGATTGGGAATTGCATTACAGGGCTGGTGATGCCCGAAGATTGTCGCAATTCTCTCCCTTGCCTCATCCCATTTAATACCATCTTCATAACATCGCACAGCTTCACTTATCACGCGGGAGATATTACAGGAAATGGGTATCATTGAAAGTCCTATATTTATAAGTGTCTTTGGGTCATCTATAACAAATGCAGCGCTCTCCGCTGCTGCCCAGAACATCTCTCCCCATCTGCCTTCACCGCCGGTGTGGTCCAGTGATGAATCCATCCATGCCATCTGTACGGCTAACTGAGGGTCAGCAGGGGCAACACATGCCCATATCTCACTGCGGATGGGAGACCCCATTTCATCCACCCAATAATTCTGAAAAGCACCGGAAACCGGAGGCATTAAACCTCTCTTAAGGTTATAGGTGCACAAACTATATTCATTATACCAGTGTTTTGCTAAATATTTCATCCAGTAATCCGTGAAATCTTTAAACGTGAGATTGACACCCCTATCTTCAAGCATTTTCAGCCACACTAACTGAAAATCCAGGTCGTCGTTGGGCAGAGGTTTTTCCGGTACAGGGTTATAGAACGTAAGATTATGAACATACTTCTGTCCCTCATACGGCGTCCCAAGTGTTCCTCCAATATTCTTTCCATACCAGCATCCCAGTAACTTATCCTTGTACTGCTTACTGTTCAACTTAATTTTTTCCATTTTTTGTTCCCTTCAATAAAATTTTTTAATATTTTCATACCCTGTTTTGTCAGTATTGACTCCGGGTGAAACTGCACTCCTTCGACTACGCTCAGGACAGGCCCTTCAACAGGGCTCGTTGTATGTTTCAACCGTGTTCCCATTATCTCCTTATCCTGTCCCGCAGAGACAGTCCAGGCTGTCAGTTCCAGGGGCTCCGGCAGCTTTTCAGCAATAAGCGAATGATACCTTGTCGCTTCAAATGGATTGGTTATTCCTTTATATATGGTCTTACCGTCATGATAAATCATAGAAGTCTTGCCGTGCATAAGTTTTTTTGCCCGGACAATTTTACCGCCGAATGCCTCAACTATACACTGATGTCCCAAGCATACCCCGAGTATTGGAACTTTACCGGCAAATTCTTTTATTACATTTACTGCTATACCTGCTTCTTTCGGCGTGCAGGGACCTGGTGAAATTACTATAAAGTCAGGCTTTAACTTCCTGATTTCCCCGATTGTAATTTTATCATTGCGAAACACCTGTATATCTTTTCCACTTGCATTTATTAATTCACCTAAATACTGGACTAAATTATATACAAATGAATCGTAGTTATCTATGACAATAATCATATTACTCTTTCTGCAAGGTCAATGGCACTGAACAATGCCTTTGCCTTGTTCTCCGTCTCCTGATATTCATGTTCCGGCAATGAGTCCGCTACAATACCGGCACCTGCCTGGACATACGCAATAGAATCCTTCATCAGGATTGTCCGTATTGTTATTGCCATATCCATATTGCCTGAATAAGAAAAATATCCTATTGCACCTGCATAAGGTCCGCGGACAGTCGGTTCCAGTTCACCTATAATTTCCATTGCTCTTATTTTGGGTGCGCCGGTAACTGTCCCTGCAGGAAAACAGGCGCGTAATAGTTCAAATGCATCTATTTTTGGACTCAATTTACCCGCTACCGAAGATACTAAATGCATCACATGTGAATATTTTTCAATGGTCATCAACTGGTTTGTTTTAACAGACCCTTTCTCGCATACCCTGCCCAAATCATTTCTGCCTAAATCCACCAGCATTATATGTTCAGCACATTCTTTCGGTGAACCCACCAGTTCTTTCTCCATCCGGTTTTCTTCTTCAGGGGTTCTGCCGCGTGGCCGTGTCCCGGCAATCGGACGCGTTTCTGCCATGTCACCTTCTTTTCTAACTAATATTTCCGGGGACGAACCGATTAACTGAAAATTTTTCATATTGAGATAATACATATATGGTGAAGGGTTAACGGTGCGCAGTGTGCGGTATATATCAAACGGCCTGACAGAAGTTTTTCTTGAAAACTGCTGTGACATAACTGTCTGGATTACATCTCCTGCACGGATATATTTTTTTATGTCCTTGACTCTATCTAAAAATTTTTTCTTAGTCATATTTGAATTTACTCTATAGCTTTTGTCTTTATGATAAGAATGTTCTGAGAGAGGCTTTTTTAACTGAATGTGTATTTTATCAATTTTACTGCACGCATTACGGTATTTAAGTTCAATGTTTCTCCCGTCACCTTCATTTGATAAATAAGATAATCCTGCGGACAAATTAGATAGTCCTGCGGATAAATCTACACAGGAGACTAACTTTGTCTTATGTGTAAAATGGTCAAAAATAACCAGCGAATCGGTAAACATAAAAATAGATTCCGGTATGTTCAGATAATCCTTCTGTGCTGAGTTAAAACGTGCTATTCTGTTTTCAAAAGCACATACCATTTCATAACCGATATATCCTACAGCACCTCCCCAGAACCGCGGTAATCCCGGAATCTGCGGTGATTTATATTTACCAATCAGTCTTTTCAACTCATCCATCGGATTGTCTGTTTTAATTTTTTTCACTTCTTTTTTTGAGCCGGAATCTAAATAATGAACTGTCAACTGACCCTTATTTACAATAAAAACAATCCTTGGTGATGACGAAATAAAGGAATACCTGCCCCAGCGCTCCGTTCCTTCAACACTCTCTAAAAGATATGCATAATCACTATCCCCTGCCAGCTTGTGGAAAGTTGATACCGGCGTATCATAGTCAGATAGTATTTCTTTATACACTGGTATTATATTGTATCTTTTTGCAAGTTGTTTGAATTTATTTAAATCCGGATAAAACAAAATTGCTTTTCCTCCGTCTCTTAAATATTTGCTCGTTTTATTTAAAAATCTTCTTAAAATACTCTAATATTTAATTTCGTGTTCCTTTAAAATATCTTGCCAATCTTTTATATGAAATTCTTTAACTTCTGTTGAAATTTTAGCATCTTCAATTAGGTTAGATGTGTACTTTTTAATAAATGTGACATAGTCTTCTATAAAACGCATATAGTATTTTAAACTTTGGATAATACCATTGGCAATGATTTCAATCTCTCCGTCATTTTTAATTTTTAAAATAAATTTGTTAATATAATTTTCTTCTTCCAGTGTAGAAAAACAACCCTCATAGGTAGTCAATAGATAGTATCGTTGAATGGCGGTATTTTTTGTTTTCTTCACAATATCAAAAACCATATTGCGTTTAATCGGTATGTTATGTTTAATTTCGACCATTTCAAACGGTGTTTTATCGGTATTCCATATCTCAACATCACCAAAACCGTGTTTATCGGAAGATGTGTGGACATTTAAAGGACTTAAAATTTTTCCATCATATCGTTTAATGACGCTCAATAACATTTGGTAAATTGTGTAAATAGCAATAACTGGTAAGCGAGAGCTAAGTTTAGTCTTAAAGTGTTTTTCTAACATTTTGATTACAGTATTAATATTAATTATTTCTGAAAATTCCATTGCCTCTATTGTTTCATCAAAAATTAAATCAATATGCTGTGTAAGTAAAAGAAGTTTGGCAAAAATATAAACTAAACATTCTCCGGGTTTTATATCACACCTTTGAATATCATCAAGTAATATAAGAAAACTATTTTTTACCTTTTTATCACGGATTTTAAGATTAACGCCGTCTTTTTTAGTCCATTTTATACGCTCACGTGTTGCCAAAGTGAGAAAAGATGATTCTTTGTTTGCATATTTGGGAAAATATTTTTTAAAAAACGGCGTTGTAATAGCGGTATCTAAACTTCTGGCTGAATAACCACCTTTAAAATCAGTTCTATGAAGTCTAATATCTTGCTTGGGGTCAATAATCTTTTTTACACAACTGGTAGCCAAAGATGCTAAAATAGATTTGTTACTGTCAATTTTACCCAACATAACGTCAATATTATTTCTAATATTATTTGGAAACCTATCGAAATTGATAGATTTTGATTTTGTAATTGATTGTGCTTTTATAATTGCTTCTTCTAATATTTCATTTTCTTTTTTTATCATATAAACAACTCCAATTCATAATTTTGGGTTGGTTTTATTGCTGAAAGACGTCCTTCGGCGTATTTCACGTATTCAGGATAAATCTCAATTCCAATATAATCTCTATTCATCCTTTTTGCCACAACCGCGGTAGTACCTGAACCTATAAAAGGATCCAAAACTATGTCGTTTTCTTTTGTAAGTAACTTTAATAATTCCTGTATAACAAACTCTGGATAAACAGCAGGATGAATGTTGCCTTTAATAGTTTCAACAGTAGATTCAATAACATCCTTCTTTATTGAATTACCATAAATTTTTATAATGGTAAACCCCTTATTATCAATTTGACATTTACGACCACCTGCCTGACCACCATAAGGCAAAGCATGAAAACCACGTATTTTCATTCTAAAACTATCTAACTTACCTTGCTTAACTTCAAGTATTACATTCGTCAATTCTTTTTTAGCTAATAATTTTTCATTTTCAGTTAAATTAGATTTATCAATTAATCCAAAATATTTTTTACCAATATCGTTACCAGAATATTTTTTCTTACTATTTAAATACTTATCTTTAAAATCGTAATATGTTTCTTTGTTAAAATAGTACTCATTTGACTTTACAAATAAAAAAAATGGTTCTTTGGAAGAAACTAATTTTTTAGGGTCTTGCTTTGGCACGGGATTCACTTTTAGCCAGGTAATTTCATTTATCAACTTAACATTTCTATCCCTCAGAGCTTCTAAAGCAAAACGATACGGCACTAAAAGTAAATTACCATTAATATATTTATCACCGACATTAAAAACAATAGAACCTGTTTTTTTAATAACTCTTACACATTGCCTAAAAACAGTTATCAAATTATTAATATATTCATCAACAGTTTTTTCATTGCCAATGCCAATACTACCATATTCCCTTTGTTTAAAATATGGTGGGCTTGTAATTATTAAGTCTACAAAATCGTCTGGAAATGTTTTCATTATATCCAAGCAATCTCCACAATATATTTTGTTAATACTATTATTCGGTGAAATGTTATTTATAGATGGCTGATAAGCAAGCATGGAAGTTACACCCTCTTTTACGAACAATTGTTTATTCCTTTTCTGCTTATACGTTACTTTTTTTCTCATCTTTCACCCAGAATACACCCAGAATAAATGATTGTTATAATATTCAATAGACTTTTCGGGGGTCAAAAAACCGCTTTTCAATCACTTTTAATTTGTTACTTCCAACAATTTTTCTAAAAAAACATGTCCTGTAACCCGTATGGCAGCTGGCATTACCAACCTGCTGAACCTTTATCAACAAACAATCATTGTCGCAGTCAATGAATATCTCCTTGACTATCTGGACATTTCCCGACTTTTCCCCTTTCATCCAGAGTTTTTTTCTTGACCTGCTGTAAAACCATGTCTTTTTAGTCTTAATGGTCTTTAAAAACGACTCTTTATTCATATATGCGACCATACGGACTTTATTGTCTTTATAGTCCTGTATCACAGCAGGTATCAATCCATTAGAATCAAATTTTAGAGAATCAAACTGTAAAGTCAAGACCTGACCCCCAATAAGGCGTCTTCAAATTTTATTGTTTCATTATACAACGCCTTACCTATAATCATACCGATTACGCCGTGCTTTTTTAGTTTCTTAATTTTATTTATGTCTTCAAGCGAGGATATACCGCCCGAAGCTATCACCCGTAAATCTGTTGATTTTGCAATTTTTTCCACCATTTTTACATTCGGGCCTTTCATTGCTCCGTCTTTTGCTATATCCGTTACGATTAATTCTTTTATGTCCATTTTGGATATTCTATCAAGAATATCTGCAGACTCCACTTCCGTTATTTCCTTCCAGCCGCCTATCGCTACTTTATCATTAATAACGTCTACAGTGGCGATAATTTTCTCGCCATATTTGCTCACTGCTTTTCTCACAATATCAGGATTATATATTATAATCGTTCCCAGAATAATTTTATCTATGCCTAATTTTACCAGCTGGTCAATTATTTCAATACTTCTCACCCCGCCGCCGAATTGAATAACTGCATCAACCGATTTGCGTATGTTTTCAAGTATTTCAATACTCTGGGTCTTGCTGGAGAAGGCACCGTCCAGGTCAATTATATGTAATCTTTTCGCGCCCTTTGCCTGCCACATCTTAGCAATAAACACAGGGTCATTTGAATATATTGTCTCCTGGTCAATTTTACCCTGTGTCAACCGGACACATTTACCCTGCCGAATATCAACTGCCGGTATAATAATCATTCTATAATTTACCTTTTGTAGATGGGACACCTTTTCCTTTAATAGCTACTGCCATTGAAAGTGCTTTGCCAAATCCCTTAAAAACGGCTTCGGCAATGTGATGGTTATTCCTGCCTGATTTCATGGCTATATGCAACGTAATTTTTGATTCAGCAACGAGTGCCTGGAAAAAATCTTCAATTAAATCAAAATTAAATTTTTCATCGTAAGTTTTGTTAAACCTGACATTGTATTTCAAATGCGGTCTGTCTGATATATCAATAACAACATAAGATAATGCCTCATCCATAGGCATAAGGAAATTACCGTATCTTCCAATACCTTTTTTATTACCAAGACACTTCCTTACTGCCATACCTAAAGATAGACCTATATCCTCCAGCAGATGGTGGTCATCTATTTCACGGTCGCCCCTGGCAACTATTTTTAAATCAAATAGGCCATGTTTTGCAAATGCTGACAGCATGTGGTCAAAAAAAGGCAGCGTTGTCTTAATATCGTATTTACCTTTTCCGTCAAGATTAAGATATACCGATACTTTCGTTTCTTTTGTTTTCCGGGAAATATTCGTTTTACGCATTGCCATATCTCTACCCCCGAACCTTTATTGATTCAGCGTGTTCTTCCAATCCTTCCAATCCTGCCAGATGGATAACTTTGTTGGATATACTATCAAAACCCTTTTTAGTATATTCCATAACGGCAAAAGATTTCATAAATGTCCTCACGGACAATCCCGAAGAGAATCTTGCCGTGCCACCTGTCGGCAGTACATGCGAAGGTCCTGTAATATAGTCACCTGAAGCAACGGGTGAATATCTGCCGATAAAAACCGCACCGGCATTTCTTATGTTTTTTACTATCCGTCCGGGATTTCTTGTAATTATTTCTAAATGTTCCGGTGCAATTTTATTTACAATCTCTGCTGATTTATTGATGTCTTTTATTTTTATAAAACTGACCCGACCAGGACATGTCATTCTGACCCCCGTGTCTTGTTTCGCGAAGCAAAACATCGGGGGGAAGAATCTCAATTTTCCCCTAACTTCTTTCAATAGTTTATCTGAATCAGTTATCAAAATACCTCGTGTTGACATCCCGTGTTCCAATTGTGCCAGTATATCATAAAGGACAAAATCTGCGGGTGCAGAATCGTCTGCAACTACAACTATTTCAGATGGTCCCGCCAGTAAGTCAATACCTACCTCGCCAAAAAGCAATTTCTTTGCGGTTGTAACATAAACATTTCCTGGACCGACAATTTTATCTACTTTTTGTATAGTGTTCGTCCCACAGGCAAGTGCAGCAATAGATTGTACACCACCTACACGATATATTCTGTCCACTTTGCACATATCACATGCCACCAGAACTTCGGGAGTAAGTTTCCCCGGAGGTGTAGCAACGACAATTTTCTTTACACCTGCTACGTTTGCCGGTATAACTGTCATAAAAACCGTTGATGGATAAGAATAATATCCTCCGGGCACATAAACGCCGACAGAATCCAATGGTTTAAAAATTTCCTTTATTTTTACCCCATCATAATTAAGGACTCTGTCTTTGGGTTTCTGTCCAACGTGGTATCTTTTGACATTTTTTATGACAGTATTAAAAGCATTTAGTGTTATCCTGTCAACTTTTTTATATGCAGACTTTATTTCTGATTTTTGGACAATAAATTCCGAATATGAGAGTTTAATCCCATCATACTTCCGGGTATAATAAGAGACGGCTCTATCTCCCCGTTCTTTTACATCATCAATGATTTTTCTTACCTGTTTTTCTAAATTGTTCATTCTTAAATATTATACCATATCACAATGATATTATTCAAATCTTAAATTTTTTCAATCGGAGTTGCACACACTAAAATTTATATCCGATATTCAACCGATGAGAGTGAGATAGGTAT
Source organism: Elusimicrobia bacterium CG1_02_37_114 (assembly GCA_001871125.1). Lineage (GTDB taxonomy): Bacteria > Elusimicrobiota > Endomicrobiia > CG1-02-37-114 > CG1-02-37-114 > CG1-02-37-114. The sequence goes on along the minus strand of MNXB01000069.1, from coordinate 4,250 downwards.
TTTGCAGGTGAGATTGCATATCCAATATCAAAATTTTTTCGGTAATTACTCACTGAAGGGTGTCTGGGGATCACAGCGACAAAGAATCTCGAGATTCTTCCCCCGATCTTATCGGGGGTCAGAATGATAGCAACACGGTTCAGTGAATAGATACTTTTGAACCTTTAAGTAAAATCCTGAAGGATTAACTCCAGGGATTCCTGAAGGATTAACTCCAGGGATTCCCCAATTTATTGGGGTAACTCCAGGGATTCCCCGTTTATCCGCTTTTGAATTATTTTCGACATAGAACCTAAAATTCCTCTGTTTTCCCCTGTTTTACTACAAAGAGAGGATTTCTTAAACTAATGTCGTATGATATCTATTGTTTTTTCAATAATTTTATTCATTTTCTCGGGTTTTAAATGTCCAATCCGATATAAAATAATATTTTTATCTGCTGTGAAGATACGGTTAGGTCTAATATTACTCGGTTGTTTAAGACTACCATCAGAAAAATCATTATCATCAATTAGAACTGCATATTTATCTTTTACACGTTGACTGGTTATTTGACATAAAATTATATCGTCCCCTTCTAATACTGTAATAACCAAGGCAGGACGTCTCTTAGATTGAGTTAAATCAGAAAAAGGAAAAGGAACAACAACAATATCACCTTTTATAAATTCTGCCAAGCTTTATCCTCCTCTGGTTTTAACCAATCCTTCCGAAGAGATGGCTCACTGGCCATAGTTATTTTTAATTTCTCATTCATAGATTTTGCTTTTAAGAATTGAACAAAATCTAATATTTCTTCAACTATCTGATCAGGCATTTCTTTAATTTCGTCTATAACTGTTTCTTTTTTTGTCATATAAGTTCACCTCGTATAATTTTTGATTTGCAAAAATGTAGCGTCCGAATTCGGACGCTACTGGGATTCCCCAATTTATTGGGGACGAATTGTTTTATAATTTCTATATTAAAAATTCTACAAAATAAGAAATGTTCTGTCAACTCTAATCACTGATTCTGTGGATTTTTGCGCCTAATTTTTGCAATTTCTTTTCTAAATGTTCGTAGCCCCTGTCTAAATGATATACCCTGCTGATAACCGTCTTACCTTCAGCAACAAGTCCTGCCAGAACCAGCGCCGCACCTGCACGTAAATCTGAAACCATTACCGGCGCACTTGAAAGTTTACTTTTACCTTCTATTATTACACTGTCGCCCTTTATTCTCAATTTAGCACCAAACCTCTGTAACTCGCCGACATGAAGAAACCTGTTTTCAAAGATATTTTCTCTGACCACTGACCTGCCGTCTGCAATGCACATCAATGCCATCCACTGTGCCTGTAAATCAGTCGGAAATCCCGGATAGGTCTCTGTGGTTACATTTACAGGCTTTATTTTATTACCTCTGCCGCCTGTTATATGAATAGAATTATTCTCACGTTTTACCTTAAAACCCGCACAAATAAGTTTTGAAATTACTGTTTTTACATCCTCCGGTATGCAATCATCCACAACAATGTTGCCCCCGCTAATAGCGCCCGCAATAAGATACGTGCCTGTTTCAATCCTGTCAGGTATAACTCTGTGACAGGCACCGTGAAGTTTATTCCTGCCATGGACAGTCACAGTATCTGTCCCGGCTCCTTGTATCTTCACCCCTAATTTGGACAGAAAATCAGCCAGGTCAACTATTTCGGGTTCATGTGCTACGTTGTGTATCACTGTTCTGCCATCAATTAAACTTGCAGTCATCATCATATTCTCTGTCGCTCCAACGCTCGGAAAACGCAAATGCAGATATGCGGGTTTGAGATTCCTGGAATCCATAACGACATATCCCTTTTCAACTTTCACATCTGCCCCTAATTTAGAAAAGCCCTCTAGATGAATGTCAACGGGTCTGACACCGATTGCACAACCGCCCGGTAATGCAACCCTGGCTTTTTTAAATCGTGCAAGCAGAGGACCTGAGACAAGAAAACTTGCACGCATTCTCTTTATCAGTTCATATGGAGCAATGACTGACGCTATCTTTCCGGAAATTTCAATCGTATCTTTTACTCTCTTAACTTTCTTTCCAAAAAATTCCAGGAGTTCCAGTGTTGCATCTATGTCCTTCAAGTCAGGGACATTAGCAATTAAACATTTATCGTCTGTCAGAAGCGTTGAAAAAAGTACAGGCAGTGCGGCATTCTTTGAGCCGGAAATTCTTACAACACCTTTAAGATTGTGTCCGCCTTCAATTATTATCTTATCCATTTACGGCTGTTATGACCCTCTTATGTCCCGAGTAATCTTTTGTTACCCTCACTACATTCAAATTGTTTTTTTCAAAGATACCCTTTACTTTCTCTGCCTGGTTGTATCCAACCTCAACTATAAGATAGCCGCCCTTTTTAAGATATTTTCTGACATTTTCAGCAAACCATTTATAAAATTTCAACCCATCAATCCCGCCATATAATGCTTCCATTGGCTCATACATAATTTCCGGTTGAAGTGAATTCATTTCACTTCTGGAAATATACGGCGGGTTTGAAACAATTATATCAAATGGCATGAAATCTGAAATCTTTGACTTTAAATGATGATTGTATAAATCGCTGTGCAAAAATACAATCCTATGATTAACTTCATTCCTGAGTGCATTTTCACATGCAATTTCCAGCGCTTTTTCTGAAATGTCAATTGCAACTATTTTCATTCCCTGAACATATTTTGCCAGACTTACAGCAATATTGCCGCATCCTGTCCCAATATCCAAAGCAGTCACTGCAACACGTTCAGGAAATATATTTATCACTTCTTCAACAAGAATCTCTGTTTCCGGACGGGGTATTAATACTTTATCACAAACCCTGAATTTTAAACCCATAAATTCTTTCTCACCGAGCAGATACCACAGCGGCAAACGTTTGGTTCTTTTCTGGACATTATCCCTATATAATCCGACGATTTCCGGACTAACTATTTCATCTAATCTCATAAATAGCTCGGTTGTATTATAACCCAGAAGCTCTGATAAAAGTATCCTTGCATCTAATTCAGGGTCAGGCACATTATTTCCTGCCAGCAAATCAATTGACTGCACAATTAGACTTCTGATACTGTATTCCATCTAAAAATCACTCTGAATCCCCCTGTATTTCCAATTCCCCCTTTATTAAAGGGGGATTGAGGGGGATTCCAATTTTTCTATCAATTTATCCAGGTTGCCGTCTAAGACATCATGAAGATTGTATAAAGAATAATTTATCCTGTGGTCGGTGACGCGGTTCTGTGAAAAATTATAAGTGCGAATTTTCTCTGACCTATCCCCGCTACCGATTTGCTTTTTTCGTTTATCCGAAATATCACGTTCCTGTTTTTCCTTCTTTATCTGATAAACCCGAGCACGCAGCAGTTTCATCGCTTTCTCCTTGTTGCGTCCCTGTGACCTTTCGTCCTGGCACTGTGCAACAATACCTGTGGGTAAATGTGTAATTCTAACCGCTGAATCAGTCTTCTGTAAATGTTGCCCACCGTGACCGGAGGCCCGGTAAGTATCTATTCGCAAATCCTCATTTCTTATTTCAAGTTCAACATCCTCTACCTGTGGCAGGACGGCAACAGTCGCTGCGCTTGTATGTATCCTCCCGCTGGCTTCAGTCAATGGCACTCGCTGGACGCGATGTATCCCGCTCTCGTATTTCAGTTTGTCATAAACACCTTTACCTTCTACGGAAAAAATCACTTCTTTAAAACCCTTTAGACCCGTTGTGCGTGAATCAATCATATCGCACTTCCATCCTTTATTTTCGCAATACCTTGTATACATTCTTAACAAATCACTGGCAAATAACGCTGCCTCTTCTCCCCCTGTGCCCGCACGGATTTCAACAATAACATTATCTATTTGTTTTCCATTATCTCCTCTCCCCGGCCTCGCTCCGCGAAGCGGGGATAGTTCATTAACGATTTTTCCAATATCTACTTCCAATTCTTTTTCTTCATCCTGTGCTATCAATTTTAATTCAGGGTCAATATCGTTCTTATTTAAAAAATCCCTGGTTTCTTTGATTTGTTGAATTTTCTTTTTATACTCTCTATATTTTTCAACAACAGCCATAATATTACCGTGTTCCTTCAGATATGCCGTGTAATTCCTATCTTTACTGATAACATTCTGGTCGGTTATCTTTTTTTCAAGTTCAACAAAACTTTTTTCAAGTTTATCAAGTTCTATACGGTCAGATTCATTTAAATTCATAA